>MWCV01000003.1 GCA_002070215.1 Chloroflexi bacterium ADurb.Bin180
GGCCTTTTTGCCAGCGCGCGCAATCTCGGTGATGCGGTCATAGCCCTGTACCACTGCGGCCTCGCCCTCCAGCCACCGCTCGCGGATGGGCTTGTGTACGGCGCTCGACGCATGCTGGATGCCAGTAAAGCCCAGCACAAAGGGCAGTTCTGCGACAAAGCCACCCAGAGGCTCGATCGTGGCGAAGAGCTCGGCTTCTGCCTGGCGGTAGAACTGCTTGCCGCGAAAGTCCATATAGTTCAGGCCGCCAAAGGTGCACATATAGGCGTCCTGGTAACCACAAACCACTTTCAGATTGTGCAGCTCCACATAGCGGGTCTGCTCGGCGATATGGTAGGCATTCCTGTATTCACCCTGCCAGACCAGGAAAGCATCGAGCAAGGCCACCATCAGGGCCGTGGACCCGGCCAACCCGCTGCGCATCGGGATCTGGCTTTCGTAGGATACGTGGCAGTTCAGCTCGGGTAGCCGCAGGTACTCCAGCACCGCGCGGACCACATCGAACCGGTCACCGGCAGGACGGAGGTCGTCGCGACTAGAGATCCTGCAGGTCTGGCCCGCAGTCTCGAGAGTGATTCCGCGGCCGGGGGTCAGCTCGACTCGTGCTCTCATGTCTACCGAGCAGGATAGCACCGCCCCGCCATACATATCAGTAGGGTTGCCGATGATGCCGGCCCTGCCCGGGGCCGAACACACGACGCGACGCCGCACCTTGCTAGAGGTCATAGGCTTTGGCCTTGATGTACTTGCGCACAAGGTAGCCGTAGCGTTCATCAGCCAGCACAAAGTCGATAAAGGCATAGAAGTAGCTCTCGAGATTGCCGATGTCATAGCGCCTCTGTCCGGGCGGCAAAGACCAGGCATAGACCGGTTTGCCCATATGAATGAGTTGCCGGATGGCGTCCGTAAGTTGGATTTCTCCACGGTGGTCCGCCGGTGTGCGTGCCAGCGCCTCAAAGATCAGCGGGCTGAACACGTACCGTGCCGCTACAGCCAGGGTTGAAGGAGCCGTCCCCGCGGGGGGTTTCTCAACGATACCGGTCATCCGTACCGGCTCGCCAGGCGGCGGCTCACTTCCATCGATGCTGACGATGCCATAGCGAAAGGTCTCTGCCTCCGGCACCTGCTCCACTACCACCACTGCCGCTGCATCCAGGTCAATGTGCGCCTTCATCATCGCCTGAATCGGCGCCGAGGGATGGTCGGCGGCGATGATCGAATCACCCAGGGCTACCACGCAGTCATCCCCATCGACAAAATCGGCACCCATCGCGATGGCATGACCAAGCCCTTTGGGCTCGCTTTGCCGCGTGTAAAAGAACCTCGCCCTCTCCTCCAGGAAACGCATGTCCGCCAACAGCGATTCATTGCCCGCCTGCTGCAGAGCCGCAACAAGCTGCGGATCCGAGTCCAGGTGATCTTCGATGGCCCGCTTGCGTCGCCCGGTCACGATGAGTATCTCTCCCAGCCCCGCTTCTTCGAGTTCCTCAACCACATACTGAATGACTGGCTTTCTCCCTACCGGAAGCATCTCTTTGGGCTGGGACTTGGTGGCCGGCAGGAGCCTCGTTCCCAGGCCCGCCGCCGGTACGATCGCCTTGGAAATGGTACGTGTCATCTCTGGCACCTCCTACGAAATCTGACTCGAACTGGTTAACAGTTCCCCCTGCAGACCCTGCTCGGTCATCCCTGTGAGTCGAACCGGCGTGATGCGATTGTGCAGGTCGGCAGCGCTCTGCGTCTCTACGCGGATATAGTTGCCGGTCAAACCGTTCCACATCCCGTCGCGCTGGCTCTCCCACAGCACCTCGGCTGCCCGGCCAACGTACTGCGCTCGAAAGTCGCGGCTGCACCTGCGGCCCAGCTCGAGCAGGCGTGCCACTCGAGATTGAGCCACGTCAGGACAAACCCGATCCGGCATTGCCGCAGCCACTGTGCCCGGCCGCGCCGAATACGGAAAGACGTGAATCCGTGCAAAACCGACCTCTTCGGCCAGATGCACCGTCTGGGAGAACTCGTCCTCGTTTTCGCCCGGAAACCCGACGATGATATCCGTAGCCACCGCCAGATCCGGGATCGCTGCCCTGGCCCGCTGCACGAGGTCCAGGAACAGCCCGCTGGAGCAGCGACGCCCCATACGCTGAAGGGTCGCGTCGCAGCCACTCTGGAGCGGCAAGTGCAGATGGGGGCACAGACGTCTGTCCTGCCACAGCGCGAGGAGCTCGTCAGTGAGGTCCCACGGTTCGATAGAGCTCGCTCTGATGCGCGGGATGCTCGTCTGCCCCAGAATCGCCCTCAGGAGGTCGGCCAGGCTCTCCCCCCGTTCTCGCCCGAACGCCCCGATGTGGACGCCGGTCAGCACTGCTTCCTGGTAACCTTCTCGCTCTCGCGCCTGAATCTCAGCCACAACCGAGGAAATCGATGCGCTGCGCTGCTTGCCGCGAGCCACTCGCACGATGCAGTAGGTGCAGGTATTGTCGCACCCATCCTGGATCTTGATCAGTGCCCTCGTTCGCAGATGGGCTGGAGTCACGCCACGCTCCGTTGCGTCGTGTTCGCGCTGTCGTGCTGTTGTCTCAGCCGGCAGGTCAAGCTGTCGCACGAGCTCGCTGACGAGGTGTTCCTTTTGTGCCGTGCCTGCCACCAGGGCTACCGATGCGAGTGCCTGTACCTCCGTCGCATTCAGCTCGGCATAGCAGCCGGTGACCACCAGCCTGGCCCCCGGGCTGACACGGCCCAGTCTCCTCACGAGCTGACGCGACTTGCGCGCCGCCACGTGGGTGACGGCACAGGTGTTGGCCACGCACAGGTCCGCCTGCTCAGGCTCGGCCACGATCTCACAGCCCAGAGCGGCCAGTTCGCGCGCCCAGGCCTCGACCTCACTCTGGTTCAGCTTGCATCCCAGCGAGGCCAGGTGCACTTTCATCACGCCACCTGGGCCCTGCGCAGCGCCGGCGAACGCCATAGCGCATAGCAAGCGCTCCCGAGCGTAATGGCCGCGCCGATAGCCACTGCAGCGCGAACGCCGAGCATCTGCCCGAGCGTGCCCGCCATGAGTGAAGCGAAAGGAGTGCTGCCAAAGAACAGCAGGATATAGACCGCCATGACCCGGCCTCTCAGGTCGTCAGGGACCGCGCCTTGAATCATCGTATTGATGGTGGCATTCTGCGCCACGAATCCCATGCCGTTGAGGGCCAGGCACACAGCAGAAAAGGCCAGTGAACGGGAAACCGAAAACCCCAACACCGAGAGAGGAAAGAGCAACGCACCTCCGGCCATCAGGAAGCGTCGGCCAGAGTGAGCCGCCATCGAAGCCACAAGCAGGGATCCGGTCAAAGCACCCACGCCCACCGCCGCGTTCAGGGTCCCGAGCCCCGTCTCGCCAACGTGCAGGACGCCAGCCGCATAGGCCGGCATGAGGATCGTATGGAAGAAGCCAAACAACTGACCCACACCGACCAGCGCGAGCAGAGTGCACAGCGGCCTGTTTCGCCAGATGTAGCTCATGCCAACTCGCACCTGAGCGACGACGCTCTCACTCGCTGTCCTGGGCTCGCAGGGAGCAAGTTTCATCGACAGCAGCGCTGCCAGCACGGCCAGAAAACTGAGCCCATTCATCGCGAAACACGGGGCAGCGCCAAACCTGGCCAGAATGAGCCCCCCGATAGCCGGGCCGATCACTCGCCCCGTGTTGATGATGGTCGAGTTGAGTGCGACGGCGTTCATCAAGTCGCGTCGGTCGTCGACCATCTCTACGGCCATGGCGTGCCGGGCAGGAGCTTCGAACGAGTTGGCCACTCCGTTGCACGCAGCCAACAGGGCTACATGCCACGGCTGCAGTCGGTGGAGCGCCGCCAGCCCTGCCAGGGTTAAGGCCTGCAGCATCATCGCCACCTGCGCGATGAGCACCACACGTCGTTTGGGAAGCCGGTCGGCCACTGCGCCAGCCGGAATCATGAGAAACAGTGTGGGCAGACTCCCAAAGAACTGCACCGCTCCCAGCGCCAGTTCCGACTTGGTCAACTCGTAGACGACCCACCCCTGGGCTACCGATTGAGCCCAGGTGCCTATCACAGAGAGGGTCTGCCCGACAAACCAGAGACGAAAGTTGCGATGGCGCAGAGCCGCGAAGGTAGCGGGCCAGCTCCGCGGCAGACCCGATGCCCTGCCTCTTGTGCGAGCGGGGCGGACATTGCGACTCGACTGAATCAAGAGCGGGTTGCTCCGTGGAACATTCACCTGATACGTGACTCTCCGGTCTCGTTCCGGAGCAGCCACGCACTTGACAGTATAGCCAGGCCACCTGGTCTGTCAATCAGTCTACGTCAGCTTTGGAGGCATCCTGCCCGAGGCATATAATCGTGGCATTCACCGGAGGAAAGAATGCTCTTCTTGCGTGATGCGGCCGGGTTCATTCTCCGCAACCTATTTGAGGTCACCGTCGTGAGCGTGGCCTGGCTGGTGCTCCAGTTGCCCATACTCACTGGCCCGGGAGCAACCGTTGCCGTGTACCAATTCGCGCGCCAGGCAGTACTGCAGGACGAGGCCAGGCTGTCGGATTTCTGGCGGGGGCTCAGGCTCTACCTGTTCCGGGGCTGGTTGATCGTCGCTCCCCTCGCACTGGTCCTGCTCATTCTGGGCTACGATATCCTCTTCTTCCTCTCCGGAGACAGTCCACTGGCCCGAGTCTGGGCCAGTGTACCGATAGCCATACTGTCAGCTCTCCTCGTCACGCAGAGCTATGTGCTGGTGCTGTACGTGCAGGATAACAGAGGTGTCTGGGCCACCATTCGCCGTGCCTATCTGCTGGCAATGTCCAACCTGCTCTTTACCATGACCCTGCTGCTGGTGACGCTCTTGTACTTTCTGGGGTTGTATGTCACGCGGATTGGCCTGGCGTTGCTGTTCGTGGGGCCGGTGGCGCTGCTGCAGACAAAAGCAGCTCAACTGCTGCTTAACAGAAAAGGTATCGAGTTCTAGCTACAGCCCACCGGCGCTACACCTTTGACAGAGCAGCATCCAGGGCTATGCGCAGGTCCTCCTCTTCCCACGGCAGAACGGTGCGCAGGTCCAACATCAGGCGGTCATCCTCGATCCGGCTCAGCACCGCGATGGCACCGCGGCGCAGTCGCTCCGCCAGTTGGCTTGCAGAGTCAGTCTGAATGCTGACCAACCGTGTGGGCAGAGTCTCGCCCGGGAGGGTGCCGCCGCCGACCGCAGAGACGCCCTCTACTAGCTCCGCCTTCACTCCCCGTGCTTTCAGCCAGGTCAACAATGCCTCAGCCCGCACGCCGATCTGCACCGGTTGCAGCGCCATCATCTGCCAGACAGGCACGTCCCTGAGCGCCTGGCCTTGCAGATAGTGCAGCAGCGTTGCCTGCAGCCCGGCCAGGACGGTCTTGCTCACTCGCAGTGCCCGGGTGAGAGGATGCTTCTTCAGCTCGGCGACCAGCCGCTCATCGCCCAGAATGATCCCGGCCTGCGGTCCGCCTAGCAGCTTGTCGCCGCTGATACACACCAGGTCCGCGCCGCTGGCCAGTGCCTCCTGTGTCGTCGGCTCGTGAGTCAGGCCAAACTGCGCCGTGTCCAGCAGTGCGCCGCTGCCCAGGTCGTCTATCGCCAGCAGAGAGCGGGCGTGAGCCACCTCGACTAGGTCGCTGAGCGGCGTCTCGTGCACAAAGCCAGTCACCCGGAAGTTGCTGCTGTGCACATGAAGGAGCATCGCTGTGTCAGGCGTGATGGCCGACTCATAATCTCGCCGATAGGTGCGGTTTGTCGTGCCCACCTCGATCAGCCGTGCTCCGCTCTGGGCCATGACCTCCGGGATACGGAAGCCGCCGCCGATTTCCACCAGTTGACCGCGTGAGATCACCACCTCACGACCCCTGGCAAAGGCAGTGAGCACGAGCAGGACCGCCGCCGCGTCGTTGTTGACCACCAGAGCCGCCCTCGCTCCGGTCAGGCGGCAAAGCAGCGCTTCGGCATGGACGTAGCGAGAGCCTCTCTCGCCCTCATCGAGGTCGTACTCCAGGTTGCTATAGGCGCTGGTCTGCCTCATGGCCTCCAGCGCGGCCTGGCTCAAGGGCGAGCGGCCGAGGTTGGTGTGAATGATCACTCCGGTAGCATTGATTACCGGACAGAGGCTGGGGCGTACGGCACGATTGACTAGCTCCCCTACTTGCGCTGACAGAGTCGCCAATTCCGGACAGGGTTGGCCATCCGACACGAGTTCGCGTGCCCGAGCCAGTGCGTCTTGCACGACACCTACTACCAGTGAATGGCTGTGAGCCAGGACCAGGTTCTGCACAGCGGGTTCACCCAGCAGCTTGTCAACGGAGGGTAGCCGGCGTAGCTCGCTCCGTTTCGCAGTTCGGTCAGTCGGCTTCGTGCTTCCAGCACCTTTGGTGTTCATCCTTGTTGCCATCCATCCCATCCATAAACGACCAGATCAATTCGGCCGTCCAGTTCAAAATGAACGCCTTCCGCCTCAAGCAGCATCCGCTGAGGGTTGACGTTGCCTATCTTCGGTCTGGTGCTCAGCCGGCCCTGGCCATTCACCACGCGATGCCAGGGAACGTCATTGGGGCAAGCACGCATCGCCCATCCCACCTGCCTGGCGATTCTGGGTCGCCCCAGAGCCCAGGCCACCTGACCATACGTCACCACGCGCCCACTGGGCACCTGCCTCACCAGGCCATATACTTGCTCAAACAGGTTGGGGACGGTCATCGGACCTCCCTTCACCCACTCACTCAGCCAGTCCCCTCGACGCACCCGGCCGTGGTCGCCTCGTGGATGTGCTTGCCTGGTTGCACATCCATTTCCCATCCCGCAAGGTCGCCAGCGATGCGCTGGAAAAACCCGGCGGCAGCCACCATCGCGGCATTGTCCGTGCAGAGCGACGGAGGAGGATAGCGGACGGGCACCGATAGACGACAGCTCATCTCCTGTCGCAGCAGGGCATTGCTGGCCACTCCGCCGGCCAACAGGACCTCCGCCGCCCCAAACTCCTCCGCCGCGCGTTTGGTCTTGAGCACCAGAACGTCGACCACCGCTGCCTGAAAACTCGCCGCAAGGTCAGCCACGCGGACTTTGCCAGAAACGGCTACCGTCTCCCCGGCCGCTTTGCCCTGACGAGGTTGCCGCTTGCCCTTCACCTTCTTGGCCCCAAAATCGGAGCCCCAGCCCTGGGCAATGTGCAGCACCGCGGTCTTGAGGCCGCTGAAACTAAAGTCATAGCCCTCGTTGACAATCGCACGCGGCAGCTCAAAGGCGGTGGGGTCACCACCTTCCGCGGCCTTCTGAACGGCTGGCCCACCCGGGTAGCCGAGCGCCAGCAGCCGGGCCACCTTGTCAAAGGCCTCGCCCGCGGCATCGTCCAGCGTCCGACCCAGAACGCGGTACTGACCGTGGTTGGTCATCCAGACCAGGTCTGTGTGCCCACCGGAAACGATCAGACAAAGCGCCGGAAAGGCTGGAGGAGGCGGCGGCGCCTCGCCTTCTCTCGCCGCGTACAGCCAGTTCGCGTACAGGTGAGCCTCGAGGTGATTGACCGCCACCAGCGGCAGCCCTCTGGCCCAGGCGATGCTCTTGGCGACGTTGGCCCCCACCAAGAGCGGTCCCACCAACCCGGGGCCATTCGTCACCGCAACGGCGTCCAGGTCTTGCCAGGTCACACTGGCAATGGCCAACGCTTCTTCGATGACCGGTGCGATGTCCAGTACATGCTGTCGCGAAGCTACCTCCGGAAAGACGCCTCCAAAACGCCGGTGGATATCGATTTGCGAGGCCACGACGTTCGAGCGTATCTCTCGCCCGTCAGCTACGACCGACGCGGCGGTCTCGTCGCAGGAGGTCTCTATCCCTAGGATCAGGCGCATCTCATCGCTCTCTGGAGGCGAACGTCACTGGCGCCTACTGACCGGCCAGGCTGGCCTGCAGAAGCTTGTTGCCGCTGACCAGGTACACGCGCTTGTTCGCTTCGTCGACGAATAGCCCGCGCAAGTTGTCCATGTAGCCAGGCTCGACACTGCGGTACTGGCGCACGAACTCGCCCGCCTTGCTAAACTTGACGATGCGACTGTTGCCCGTATCGGCTACGTACACGGACCCACCTTCATCCATCGACCCGGTGACAAAGATGCAGCTGGGCGCACTCAATGGAATGTCGAGCCCTTTCTGCGGAAAGGCCACTGGACTGCCCTGATGGTACTTGACGATCTTGCCGTCTGCCTGGAGCACATAGACGTCGCCGTCGATCGCAAGGTCGACACCCCCCGAGATGGCTGACGTGCCTGCCGCGCTGGCATAGTCCGACGGTGCCCCCTCGAAGCCGCTGGCACTGAGCTGGTAGCGCAGAATGCGGTTGGCGCTGCCATCAAGCACGTAGAACCTGCTCAGCAGATAGCCGGCAACCGCGACCGGATTGCGCCAAGCGCTCGTATCTGCTGTGGCAAAACGCTTGAGGCCAGTGGCGTCGTTGTACACCAGTACCTGGCCCTTGCGGTCTATGATGAACATGTTGCCTGCACCGGGCTGCGTGCCGCTGTCTACCCAGACAATATCGAGCAGCTCATCTACAGGGATGCCACCATGCTGGTCCCCTTTGCGCACTACAACTGGCTCGACTTCTGTCGTGCGCAAGGCTTGCTGCGAGTCGTCCAGCAGGTGCTTGTACACCCGGTCCAGGCCCAAATCCAGGGTCCAGACGTCGGCGCCCCGCACGATGACGGTACTCAACTGAGTCTTGGCCGCTTCCGTATCGGCGAATTCCTTCAGGACATTGAATGCGGCAAAGCGCACCACGCCGCTGACCTGATCCAGGTACTGCGAGACGGCTTGACGCTCTTGTTTCACTGCGGCGTCATCGGGCCTCAGCTTGAGGGCCTGATCCAGTGCGGCCAGGGCCGTGGCCAGCTCGGCGCGCTGCTCCGCGGGCGACGAGCTCCGCTGAGCGGCTAGCTTGGCGTCACTGGCCTGGCTCATCAGCAGCCGGACCTGGTTCTGCTGTGACCGGTCGTACTGCAACCGACTCACGACGTAGATGGCGAGCACGAGCACCGGAATGAGCACTACGACCAAGAGCCACCGCCGCTGCTTTGCCGAAAAGATGTCGGCCATCCCCTGCGCTCCGGGCTTGTGCGCTCCGACTCCCTGCTCTGCCGGGAGCACGCGCTCAAAGAGCACCCCGGCAGCACGTCCGGCCGCCGCCAGGGTTTTCCTGACGCCATCCAGCACGGGTTGCAGGTTGAGCCTGACAACCGGACGATGCGGCGCTTCCTCGTGCTCTTCCTCCAGACCAGGCTCCTCCTCCGTTGTCTCCTCAATCGCCTTTTCCTCTGCCGCCAGAGCCGTCTGCCGTGATTCCAGGGTCTCTTTCACGCCCGACGAGATCCGCGTCCAGAGGCCGCCGCCCTTCTGCGTGTCCCCGACCTCGGTCTGAGGTTCTTCCACTGCAGCACTGCTGGCCTGGCCTACGCCAGTCACTTTGACCACCAGCACCGACACATCGTTGCCCCTGCAGAGGTCTTGCAGGTCGTCTCTTGCTGCGGCGGCATCCTTGCCCCGTACAGTCTTGTTCAGCACATCCTCACTGGCGAGGCGTGATAGCATCGTGCTGGCCAGCAGCAGAACGTCGCCCTGTTCGAGCCGCCAGTGGAATAGATCAGGCTCAACCTCCTGACGCATTCCCAGAGGAGGGTTAAGCTTGGGGTCAATGTCCTCGAGGCTCTCGCTGCTGAGCCAGGCCGAGTCTGCCGGCAGCCGCCGCACAGCGGCCGTTCCAACCTGGTAGGCCAGGGCCGGGCCCAACTGGCCCACGTACGCATCGCGGTCCTTCAGCACCATCAGGGTCATTCCGGCGATGCAGCGCTCCTCGCCTTCTGCATGAAGGTTGTGCTGGTACAGATATGTATTGGCGCTTTTGATTGCTGCCCTAATGCCCGCCGTGATGCTGCCCACGCTGGCCAGATACTGCCTGGCAGCTTCCACGAGTTTGCGTTCTACCACCTCAGGTTGGGCCAGGGATCCCACCAGCTCCACCAGTACGTAGAGATTGCCGCGACCGCGGCGGTCAGGGATCACAGCCGTCTCTTCAAACGCACCGATGTTGCCCGGCGAGTCCACTGCCATGCCCTCAACGACGCTGAATGAATCAGTCAGGGTTTTCAGTCTGGCCATTTCGCTCCCCCCTCAAGAGTTCCAACTGCTCAGCCGCTGGACTGCCCAGGGCCAACAATAGTCGATGCCAACTCTAGCAACCTGCGCACCCGTTCTTCGGGCATTTGCCTCGCCTGGCGGAGATAGCGCTCCAGCACGTCGATGGGGGCCAATTGCTCGATGCTCTGCTCAGAGCTCAGCCGGATGCGCGCTTCGCGCCTGACATCGCGGACCACGGCCGCCACCTTGAATGCGTCGGCCATCATCGCCTGAATCTCGCCATCTCGCAACAGGGCGTTCTTCTCCGCGTTGGTGTGAATGATCAGCCTGACGATTGCTCCTGTAAGGTCATGCCTGCTCAGCGCCTGGCCCACCTCAGCGGTCGGGTCATCGCCTTCGGCAACTACATCCACGGTGAGGAACCTGCGCGTGCTGCGCAGTGGTATGAATTCATAACTGGCCTCGCCGCGGCGTACCTCTACCAGCACAAACCCTTTGGTTTCCGCCTCTTCGCCGAAATCCACCCGGTCCACGCTGCCGCTGTAGACAGTGAGAGGGCTCCCTTGCAGCCGCTGGTGCCGGTGAATGTGCCCCAGAGCCACATAGTCAAAGGCCTGGTTCTTGAGCATCTCCCTCGGCAGCACGAGCTCCTGGCCGAGCATCACGCTGCGCTCAGAGCCGTACGTTGCCCCCATGACCGAACCGTGAACTGCAACTACTGTGGGTAGATTCGGATTCAGTCGCTCTGCCTCGTCATTCAACCGCCGGCCAAGCTCGATCACAGCGAGCGCATCGACCTCCGCGAGGGGCAAGTTCCGGTGCTGCTCGTTGTGCAGCAAAGTGGTCCTTGTCAACCAGGGCACAGCTATGACCTGAATCTCGCCCGAGGCGGTAGGAATCACGTGCGTGCTCACGGTCCGCCCCACCCACACGCCAGGCACTTCAAGCGTAGAAAAGATGTCGAGCGTGTTGGCCCGGCCAGCGGCGCCCGGCAGGTCGTGGTTGCCCGCGAGCAAGAACACCGGAATGCCGGCAACAGTCAGACGATGAATCCGCGAGGCGAACTCTCTCTGGTGGGTCGGACTCGGGTCGCGGTTCTTGTAGGCATCGCCGCCGAACAGAACCAGGTCTACCCGCTGGTCCAGCGCATAGTCAACCAGCTCGTCAAAGGAGCGAAGAAAGTCCAGCAGACGAGAGTGCAAGCCTGTGGCTGCGTCGGTGCGGCCATAGTTCTCTACACCAAGGTGCAGGTCAGCAAAATGCAGGATCCTGACCATGGCTCATTCCCACTCGACGGTCGAAGGTGGCTTGGAGGTGATGTCATACACGACCCGGTTCACACCCGGCACCTCGTTGACGATGCGGCTGGAAATCCTTTCCAGCACCTGCACTGGCAGCCGTGCCCAGTCAGCCGTCATCCCATCGGTACTCACCACCGCCCGCACGGCCACTACGTTCGCGTAGGACCGATAGTCGCCCATCACTCCGACACTGCGTACCGGCGTGAGGACGGCGAAATACTGCCAGACCTCCCTGGCCAGTCCGGCCGCTGAGATTTCCTCGGTAACCACCGCGTCGGCCGACCGCAGCACATCCAGCCGCTCCCTTGTGACCGGTCCGATCACCCGCACCGCCAGACCGGGGCCCGGGAAAGGCTGCCGGTAGACTGCTTCCTCGGGCAGGCCCAGCTCAACGCCGATGCGCCGCACTTCGTCCTTGAACAGGTACCGCAACGGCTCGATCAACCTGAGTTTCATGTCCGGTGGCAGCCCGCCCACGTTGTGATGCGTCTTGATTCGCGCCGCGGCCTGAGTGTCCGCCGCACTGCTCTCAATGACGTCGGGATAGAGCGTACCCTGAACCAGGAATGGATAGGTCTCCTCGTTCCCCTGACCCGACTCGATTCCCAGCCGGCGCGCCTCTTGCTCGAAAACGCGGATGAACTCCCGGCCGATGATCCTGCGCTTCTCTTCGGGCTCTTGGACGTCACGCAATGCTTGGAGAAACTGCGCACTGGCATCGACATGAACCACGCGCAGACCAATCTTGTCGAACAGCGCCAGGCATCTCTCTGCCTCTCCCTGGCGAAGCAGACCATGATCGACAAAAACGCAGGTCAGCCAGCCCCCGATGGCCTTTTTCACCAGAGTAGCAGCCACGGTAGAGTCGACTCCACCGGACAGGGCGCAGATGGCCTGCTGGCTGCCAACGCGATTCTGAATGTCCTCTACTGCACGAGTGATGAACACCGCCGGCTGCCAGGTTCCCTTGCACTGGCAAATCTGCAAGAGCCAGTTGCCGAGGATATCGCCGCCATGCTCGGTATGTGCAACCTCCGGGTGGAACTGGAGACCATAGATCCTGCGTTTGTCGTCAGCACAGGCCGCCAGGGGAGCGCTCTGTGTTGTGGCCAGGCACTTGAACCCGGCTGGCATCGTCTGCACCGAGTCGCCGTGGCTCATCCACACCTTCAGGCGAGGCGGAAGACCAGCGAACAGCGGATGAGGCGGCTGGTTGATTGCCAGGTCCGCCGGGCCGAACTCGCCGCGCTCGGCTGACTGCACCCTGCCGCCCAGATGTTGGGCGATGACCTGCATGCCATAGCAGATGCCCAGTACCGGCACACCCAGAGCCAGAATTTCCTCTTGCAGGGCCGGTGCTCCGGCGGAGTACACGCTGGAGGGCCCGCCAGACAGAATCACCCCGGCGGGTCCAAGCTCCCGCAGTTCGCTAACGTCGACGTCGTGCCGAAAGATGCGGCAGAAAACCCCGCACTCTCGCACTCGTCGGGCGATCAACTGGCTGTACTGCGAGCCAAAATCGATGATGGCAATGGTTTGCTCAGCCTGAGGAGTCACCAGAGCCGCTTCCTCTCTGAAATGATGGCCCGTCACTCCGCCTCCCCGGGCCTAGGCCATGATGATCTGGCCGTCGCCCATATCGGTAATGACAACCAACGACTCGACCGGCACTGCGTACTGTTCAGCCAGCAGCCTGCGTCCGCCCTCAAAGACCTTTTCAATCACCGTGCCCACTCCCACCAGGCTCGCACCGCTCTGAGCGACGATCCTGGCCAGCGCCGCAATCGTTTGCCCGGTGGCCAAAAAGTCATCCACAATGAGTACCCGGTCGCTGCTGCCAAGCACCTCCGGGGAGACCAACAGCTCAATCAGATGCCCCTTGGTGTGGGAGGGCGCCGTGTCGCGGTATACCTGCTCCGGCATGGTAATGGGCTTGGTCTTGCGCGCATAGACGACCGGGACTCCCAGAGCCAGCGCGGTGGTCAGTGCTGGCGCAATACCCGAGATCTCCGCCGTGAGCACCTTGGTCGGTCCATACTGGGCAAACCGTAGTCCCAGTTCCTGACCCACCTCCATCATCAGGCGCGCATCGACCTGATGATTGATGAAACTGTCGACCTTGAGAATCCCCCGCCCGAGATTGCGCCCTTCTGCGGCAATTCGTCTCTTCAGCGTCAGCATGCCCTCTGCCCTGCCCTCGTTTTATGAATGATAAGTATAGCCTCGGCCGAACCTATCCGCAAAAGTCCTCCTGTGCTATAATGGCGATGCGAGTTCCGCCGAGTGGATTCGGAGGAAGGGTGGCGAACATGATCGAGATCATCTCCAACATTCTGACGGGGTTTGGACTGTCGGTTTCCGCCGGCCTCAATGCCTATATTCCTCTCCTGACCGTGGCCCTGCTGGCGCGCTTTACGAACCTGATTCGCCTCAGCCATCCCTACGACACCCTGACCAACGGCTGGGTCATTGGAGCGCTGGTGGTTCTTGCCGCTATCGAGGTAGTGGCGGACAAGATCCCGGCGGTCGACACGGTGTACAACATCCTCCAATCGATCGCCCGACCGGCGGCAGGGGCCATACTCTTTGCCGCCAGCAGCAAGGTCATCACTGATGTTCACCCTGCGCTCGCCCTGATCTGCGGCTTGCTGGTGGCTGGCTCCGTCCACGCCGTCAAGACCGCTGCCCGACCGGTGATCACCGCCGCCACGGGCGGAGCAGGAAACCCGGTCGTCAGCAGTGCCGAGGACGTGGTGTCCGGCACCGTTTCCATCGTCTCCATCCTGATGCCACTGCTGGCAGTCGTACTCATCATGGTTGGTCTGTGGGTGATCCTCAAGCCCCTGAGGAGCACCGAGAGCACTTCCTAGGCTCCGGCAGGAAGCATGGACCAGGCACAGCTCAATGAGCGACTGAACGCCCTGCCAACCAAGCCCGGCGTCTACTACATGAAGGACGTCGACGGGCGGGTGATCTATGTCGGCAAGGCAATCAACCTGCGCAACCGGGTGCGTTCCTACTTTCACTCCCCTTCCAGCCAACCACCCAAGGTGCGCCGCCTGGTCGAGCACGTTGCGGATCTCGAGTTCATCGTCACCAGCTCAGAGCTGGAGGCGCTGATCCTCGAGTGCAACTTGATCAAGAAACACCGGCCGCACTACAACGTCCGCCTGAAGGACGACAAGCAGTACCCCTATATCAAGATCAGCCTCCAGGATGCCTACCCGCGTATCTATACCGTCCGCCATATGGAGTCAGACGGTGCCCGGTACTTTGGGCCATTCACGTCATCCAAAGCCGTCTTCCAGACCATGGAGCTGCTGCGCAAGCTCTTCCCCTACCTGTCGTGCAAGAGAGAGATCACCGGCCAAGACAAACGCGCCTGCCTGTACCACTACATCGGCCGCTGCGCCGCTCCCTGCATCGGTGCGGTCACTCGTGAAGAGTACCGCCGTCTCATCGACCAGATCATCCTCTTCCTGGAGGGCAAGCAGGAACGCATCATCAACGACCTCCAGAGCGCAATGGAAGAGTCCGCCGGGCGTATGGACTATGAGCGAGCGGCAACCCTGCGCGACCAGATTCAGGCCTTGCACAAGGTCATCGAGAGGCAGCGCATTGTCAGCACCACCGACTCTGACCAGGACGTCATCGCCTTTGCCCGGGAAGACGGGCAGGCCTGTGTGCAGACCTTCTTCATTCGCCAGGGGAAGCTCATCGGTCGTGAGTATTTTGTGCTCACCGGCACCCAGGACGAGAACGATCTGGAGATCATGAGTTCCTTCGTGAAGCAGTTCTATGACGAAGCGGCCTATGTGCCGCCCGCTATCCTGCTGCAACACAGCGTGGATGAGGCCATGGTAATCGAGCAATGGTTGCAGCAAAAGCGCGGTACCAGAGTGACCCTGCAGGTTCCACGGCGTGGAAAGGGGCGCGAGCTCGTGCAGATGGCAGCCGAGAATGCAGCCGAGACTCTGGCCAACCTTCGGGCGCAATGGGCCGCCGACCAGGCGCGCCAGGTAACGGCCCTGGACGACCTGCAAAAGTACCTGCACCTCGACGTAGCCCCCACGCGGATCGAGTGCTACGACATCTCCAACATCCAGGGCCGCGCAGCTACTGGCTCGATGGTCGTTTTCGTCAAGGGCATAGCGCGGAAGAGTGAGTACCGGCGCTTCCAGATCAAGAGCGTGTCTGGCGCCAACGATTACGCCATGCTCCAGGAAGTCCTGCGCCGGCGTTTCAAGAGGGCCTCGCAGGAGGCTCAGCCGCCAGAGCAAGAGGCCGGCGGGCCCGAGCACCCCGCAGCCACGGGACCGCACCGCACCGCGGAGACGGGGTGGGGAGTGCTGCCCGACCTGCTGATCGTCGACGGAGGCAAAGGCCAGCTGCACGCAGCTCTGGAGGTGATGGCCGAAATGGGCGTCTCGTCCATCCCTGCCATTGGCCTGGCCAAGCGATTGGAAGAGGTTTTTATCCCCGGGAAGCCGGATGCACTGCCCATTCCGCGGGACTCGGAGGGTCTCTACCTGCTCGAGCGGATCCGCGACGAGGCTCACCGGTTCGCGATCGGCTACCATCGCAAACTACGCACCAAGGCTGGACTCAGTTCCAGGCTGGACGAAATCCCGGGGATTGGCGACAAGCGCCGCGCGGGTCTGCTGCGCCGATTCCGTTCGCTTGAGGCGATCCGGCAGGCATCGATTGAAGAGCTGGCCAGCGTTGCCGGAATGACGCGCGAGGCCGCGGAAAGGCTCAAGGAGCGCCTCTAGCTGCGATGCTGCACCAGGCCGCCGGCTGGCGCGTTTGGTCACCGCTGGGATAGCAGGTATACTTGGCCAGAGGTTCCGAGGAGGTCACAGATGACTGGTTGGCTGATCAATCCCCTGCGGCTGGGAGTCAAAACCCCCGAGTTCTCCACCAAGGAAGCGTCGCCAGTGACCGCCATCCGCCTGCCGTTGGGCCGGCAGCTCGCCCTCTACGGCACGCTCATCTTTGGCAACTTTGCCAGCAACTTTCTGGAGGCCTACCGTGCGGGCATCCCCTGGCGGCCGGACATCCTCACGCTGGTCTTTGCTTCGATCGTCGGGCTGGTGCTGCTTCCCGGCGCCATTGACACGAGCAAGCTGAACGGCGAGAAGGAAGAGCTCGTTCAGTTCGCGATGGTGTTCACCTATGGCATGGGCTGGCAAATCCTGCTCGGCGCGGCCATCCAAGCTGCGGCAGGAATGTGACCTGAACTTGTCCCACGGAGGTCCAATGAGCAAGCAAGGCGGTCATATACTGGTCATTGGCGCTGCCACTATCGATGTGAAGGGGCGTGCCAGCAAGGGCCTTCAGCTTGGGACCTCAGTACCCGGAACCATCAAGGTGAGTTTCGGCGGTGTGGCGCGCAACGTTGCCGACAACCTGGCCCGCCTGGGTCAGAGCGTCGTGCTCATTTCCGCCGTCGGCAAAGACGGTCTGGGCAAACAGATTCTGGAGCGCACCGCCGCGGCCGGAGTTGACGTGTCCAACGTGGCCATCGTCGGCGACCACTCGGCGGCCTATGTGGCGATCCTCGACGAGGGGGGAAGCAAGACCTTTGCCGTCGACGAAATCAACATCCTGGAAGCAGTAACCCCGGCTCTGATCCAGAGCCATGCCGAGCTCTTTCGTGGCGCAGCCATGCTCGCCCTCGACGCTAACCTCGCCCCGAACGTGCTCGCGGCCGCCATCAGGGCCGCCAGGCGCAACAGCGTGCCGGTGGCGATAGATCCCACCTCGGCCACACTGGCGCCGCGCCTCAAGAAGCATCTCGCTGACCTGGCGATGATCACCCCCAACGAAACCGAGGCCGGCCTCTTGCTGGACCGTACCGTCAAGGGTCGCAGCGAGGCTACTGCTGCAGCCCAGGAACTGGTAGCGAGAGGAGTCGGCCTGGCGGTGATCACCCTGGGTGAGCAGGGTTTGTGCTACGCCAGCTCCCGCGGCAGCGGCTACATCCCCGCTATCCGTTGTGAGGTGGTGGACTATACGGGCGCCGGCGATGCGCTTACGGCGGCCGTTGTCTACGGCATGGTCAACGACCTGCCGCTCGACGAATCAATGCGCCTGGGAGTCTCGGCAGCGACGTTGACTCTGCGCTGCCCTGACACCGTCTGCCCGGATATGAGCCTGGAGCATCTCTACGATCAGTTGGTAATCTAGTTGGCATAACAGAACACCCGACCCTGTGTGGGGCCGGGTGTTCTTTTTCCTTCATCAGGCGGCTACCTTGGCCGGAGGGCTCTTCGCTGGTCGCGGCTCGCCCGCATCACCCTTCGCAGCAGCCTCGGCAGACCTGCCGGCCCGGCCTTTGGTCATTGCTCCTTCAGGTGCCTCGCCAAAGACCAGACCGTCCTTCTCGACGTCAATCAGCAGTTTGGCGCCGGCAGTCAGTTCTTTGCGGATCAGTTTCTTGGATAGCGGGCTCTCGACGAGGCGCTGCAGGGCCCGGCGCAAAGGCCTCGCCCCAAAGGCAGGATCGTAGCCCTTTTCCGCCAACCAGTCGCGCGCCTTGTCGGTCAGGGTAACCTCCAGGCCGAGCTCACTGAGTCTACCGGCGATATCCTTCATCTGCAGGTCAACGATGCGCCTCACGTCATCCTTGCTCAGCCGCTCGAACACGATCACTTCGTCGATGCGATTCAAGAACTCGGGACGGAAGGCCGCCTTGAGAGCCGTGTCGATATCGCCGCGCATGCGGTCATGCTCCGCCGGCTCGCCCGGCGTTCGGAAGCCCAGACCGCCGCCCTTGGCGGTGTACTGAGTACCCAGGTTGGAGGTCATGATGATTACGCAGTTCCGAAAGTCGACTGCGTTGCCCTGACCATCAGTGAGCCGCCCATCCTCGAGGATCTGCAGCAGGGCATTCCAGACATCAGGATGCGCCTTCTCGACCTCGTCGAAGAGGATCACCTGGTACGGTCTTCGGCGCACTGCCTCGGTCAGTTGACCGCCCTGCTCATAGCCCACGTATCCTGGCGGTGCCCCAACCAGCCGAGAGACCGTGTGCCGCTCCTGGTATTCGCTCATGTCCACTCGCAACAGCGCGTCCTCATCGTCAAAGAGGAACTCGGCCAGAGCGCGGGCCAGCTCGGTCTTGCCCACCCCCGTTGGACCCAGGAAGATAAAGCTGCCGATGGGGCGCCGGGGATCCTTGAGACCAGAACGCGCGCGGCGGATTGCGTCGGAGACGGCCGATACGGCCACGTTCTGGCCAATGATGCGCTCATGCAGACGCTCTTCCATCTGCAGGAGCTTGATTGCTTCGGTTTCGAGCATGCGACTAACCGGGATGCCGGTCCACCCGGCCACCACGTCTGCAACGTCGGAAACGTGAACGACCTCCTCCAGGCCGCGCTCCTTCTTCCAGGCCTCTTTCCTGGCGGTGAACTCTTCCTCCAGCTTGAGCCGCTCGCTCCGGTGGACAGCGGCCCGCTCATAGTCGCGATTCTGCCAGGCCGACTCTTCCTCGCCGAGCAGCCGGTGTATCTCTACCTTGAGTGCCTTCAGGTCATCCGGCAGGCTAAAGATGGTGATGCGCAGCTTGGACGCCGCCTCATCGATCAGGTCGATGGCCTTGTCCGGCAAGAACCGATCCTTCACGTAGCGGTCCGAAAGCCGGGCGGCCGCCTCTAGAGCCTCGTCGCTGATGGTCACCTTGTGGTGCTCCTCGTACCGCGGCCTCAGGCCCTTGAGCATGGCCACGGTATCTTCCACCGACGGCTCGTCCACAAAGATGGGCGCAAAACGGCGCTCCAGCGCCGAGTCCTTTTCAATGTGCTGGTGATACTCGTCCAGAGTCGTCGCGCCGATGCAGCGCAGTTCACCTCTGGCCAGGGCCGGCTTGAGCATGCTGGAGGCGTCGATGGCTCCCTGAGCCGCTCCGGCGCCAACCACGTTATGCAGCTCATCGATGAAGAGGATGATCTCCCCGGACGCCCCCTTGATCTCGTCCAGGGCCGCCTTGACCCGCTCTTCGAACTCGCCGCGAAAGCGCGTACCTGCGACCATGGCTCCGAGATCCAGGGACACGACCCGCTTGTTCATCAGCAGTTCCGGCACGTCTCCACACTGGATCTTTTGCGCCAGCCCTTCGACGATGGCCGTCTTGCCAACTCCCGCCTCCCCGATCAGCACCGGATTGTTCTTGGTGCGTCGGCAAAGTACCTGGGTTACGCGCAGGATCTCGGCATCGCGACCAATCACCGGGTCGAGTTTCCCTTCCCGCGCCAACTGCGTCAGGTCGCGGCTGTACTTCTCGAGGGTCCGGTAGCGGCTCTCCGCTTCCGGGCTGGTCACTCGCTGCCCCCCGCGGATTTCCGGGAGCACGCCCATCACCTTGTCGTGGGTAACGCCGCTGTCGCTGAGCAGACGTGCCGCCGGGCCATCGCGCTCTGACAGCATCGCCAGAAAGATGTGCTCCGTTGACACATACTCGTCCTTCAGACTCTTGGCCTCTTCGTTCGCGGCGTCGAGCAACCGCTTTACGCGCGGGGTGATGTACACCTGCATCGCGGCCGAGGACGGAGCAAAGGACTGCATCATCCTCGGGCTGCTGCGCAGTATGTTGTCAAGCCTGGCCTTGAGCGGCTCGACGTCAACACCCAGCTTTTCCAGGATGTCGGGAATCACTCCCTTGGGCTGCTCTAGC
The DNA here is from genome assembly GCA_002070215.1 of Chloroflexi bacterium ADurb.Bin180. Classification (NCBI taxonomy): domain Bacteria; kingdom Bacillati; phylum Chloroflexota; species Chloroflexi bacterium ADurb.Bin180. The sequence continues at coordinate 20,137 of MWCV01000003.1, forward strand.
AGGGCCAGCAACACATGCTCCGTATCCAGTTGGCCGTGCTTGTAGCGCTGCATGATCTCGTACGCGCGAGCAGCGGCATCTTGTGCGCGTTCCGTGAAACGGTCAAAACTCATCATCATAGAACTTGCCTCTCTCTAGCGGGGCACACCCTTCGATATGCTCCCGTGTTACCTGTTCACATGGGGCGATAGCCCCCGACCTGTTTGTGATCAGTCGGCAGGGCTGCGCTCAAAGACAAAGCTCCCGTCGCGGTAGTCCACCTCGATCGCATCGCCGTCGCCAAAGCCACCCTGCAGGATTCTCAGCGCCAGCGGATCTTGAATCTGCCGCTGGATGACCCTCTTGAGCGGCCTGGCACCGTAGACCGGGTCAAAACCCTCTTCCGCCAGGCGCTTCTTGGCCCGCTCTGTGAGGTGCACCGTGATCTTGCGCTCCTTCAGCAGATTCTGCAGGCGGCGTAGCTGGATATCCACAATCTGGGTCAGTTCCTCCATACCCAGGGAGTGGAAGATGATCACCTCATCAATACGATTGAGAAACTCGGGCCGGAACTGCTGGCTCAGCGCCTCCAGCACGCGCCTCCGCATCTCCTTGTCGTCCCGCCCTCCAAGGTCCTTGATCCACTGGCTGCCCACGTTGGATGTCATGATCACCACGGTGTTGGTAAAACTGACCGTTCGCCCGTGACCGTCCGTCAGTCGACCGTCATCAAGCACCTGGAGCAGCGCATTGAACACCTCCGGGTGCGCCTTCTCCACCTCGTCAAAAAGCACCACCGAGTACGGGCGCCTCCTGACCGCTTCCGTGAGCTGTCCGCCTTCCTCGTATCCCACATATCCCGGAGGCGCACCTACCAGTCGGGCCACCGTGTGGCGCTCCTGGTATTCGCTCATATCCAGACGAATCATCGCCTCTTCCGAGTCGAACAGGAACTCGGCCAGAGCGCGAGCCAGCTCTGTCTTGCCCACTCCGGTCGGGCCCAAGAACAAAAAGCTGCCGATCGGTCTCCTGGGGTCCTGCAGTCCTGCCCTCGCCCGCCTTACCGCGTTCGCCACGGCTGAGATAGCTTCATCCTGCCCGACAACGCGCAGGTGCAGGTTTTGCTCCATCTGCAACAGCTTCGCCTTCTCGCCCTCGACTAGCTTGGAGACAGGAATCCCTGTCCACTTGGACACGATTTCGGCCACGTCTTCGGCGTCGACCTCTTCCTTGAGCATGGCCTTACCCTTCTGCAGTGAGCCCAGTTTTTCCTCGCCAGCCCTTAGCTCGCTCTCCAGGGTGCGCAGGTCGCCATACTGCAGCTTGCTTGCTCGCTCCAGGTCGCCATGCCTCTGTGCGTCCTCGAGCGCCTGCTTGGTCTCTTCGATACGTGTCTTGGTCTGCCTGATGGCCTGGATGGCGTCCTTTTCCTGTTGCCACTGGCCCTTCATAGCCGTGCTCTTTTCCTTCAGCCCGGCCAGTTCCTCCTCGATCTTGTGCAGCCGCTCCTTGGACGCGCTATCCGTTTCTTTCAGCAACGCCTGCTGCTCGATCTGGAGCTGCATCGCGCGGCGCTCTACCTCATCCAGCTCTGCCGGCAGACTGTCGATCTCCATCCTCAACCGAGATGCTGCTTCGTCGACGAGGTCGATGGCCTTGTCCGGCAGAAAGCGGTCCGCGATGTAGCGATGAGAGAGCACTGCCGCCGAAACCAGCGCCGCATCCTGAATGCGCACGCCATGATGCACCTCATAGCGCTCCTTGAGCCCGCGCAGGATGCTGATCGTCTCTTCAACGGTTGGTTCGCCGACATACACCGGCTGAAAACGTCGCTCCAGTGCCGCGTCCTTCTCGATGTGCTGGCGGTACTCGTCCAGCGTCGTTGCACCGATGCAGTGAAGTTCGCCCCTGGCCAGCATCGGCTTGAGCATGTTGCTGGCGTCCATCGCTCCTTCTGCGGCACCAGCTCCCACCACTGTGTGCAGCTCGTCGATGAAAAGGATCACCTCACCCTGTGACTCGGTGACTTCCTTCAGCACGGCCTTGAGCCGTTCCTCGAACTCGCCACGGTACTTGGCTCCGGCCACCAGCGCTCCCAGGTCCAGGGTAACGATGCGCTTGTTCTTCAGCCCTTCCGGAACATCGCCGCGGAAGATACGCAGCGCCAGACCCTCAGCGACGGCCGTCTTGCCGACTCCGGCTTCGCCCACCAGGACCGGGTTGTTCTTGGTGCGTCGGGAGAGCACCTGGATGACCCGACGGATTTCCTCGTCTCGCCCGATTACCGGATCGAGTTTGCCCTTGCGTGCCAGCTCGGTCAGGTCGCGGCCGTACTTCTCCAGTGCCTGATACTTGCCCTCTGGATTCTGATCTGTGACCCGCTGCGAGCCGCGGATGCTGGTGAGAGCTTCATAAATGCGCGTCAGCGTGATGCCATTCTGCTGCAGGAGGTCCGAAGCACGCCCGCCGGACGCCAGGACCAGCCCCATCAACAGGTGCTCGGTCGAGACAAAATCGTCGCGCATTGTCTTCGCCTGGTCCTCGGCCCGCCTCAACACGTTCTGCAGAGCGGAGCCAATGCCCACCTGCGTTGCACCGCCATACACCTTGGGCCGCCGCTCAAGTTCTACCTCGAGCTGCCGCTGAAGTGTTTGGGGAGACACCCCCAGCTTGGACACCACCTGCGGAACGACGCCGTCGACCTGAGTTACCAGCGCCAGCAGCAGATGCTCTGGTTCGATCTGTCCGTGATTCATGTCGCCCGCGAGGCGCTGAGCATCAGCCAGAGCCTCCTGGGCTTTTTGTGTAAAACGATTCATGTCCATAGTTGCTTCCTCACCATGAGCAGTGGTAGTCCTCGCGACAACCGCTGCTCACGAGACTCTTAGTATCGCAGGATCGCTCCCACGTGTCCCGCCCTGGTCAGAACGGCACTCGGGGCGACGACCTCGACCTTGGCTCCCGAGTCGATGACCTTTTGCACCAGCCGGTTCACCGCGTCCGCAATCGGTTCCGGCTTGCCGCCACAGAACGGACACTTGCCTATCGGCTCGGCGCTGACATATCCGCATCCGTCGCACAGGTAGCCAGGCGCCTCAAAACCGCGCTCGACCACCAGCGTCCTCACGCGCCCCTGATGAGCCACGTAGAATGTGTCCGGCAGACCCGTGACTGCTCCCGCTCCCTTGGCCGCGGCGGTGATCATCTCGTCCACCAGCCGGGCCTTTTGCTCCTGCTCACCCGCGCTGATAAGCTCTGTGGCCTTTTCTCTGACCTGCGTCAAAGGCGCCTCCATATCCAGCGCCACCGTTCCGATCACTCGTTTCTGCAGCGCCTTGGGCAACATCTCACGGAAGCGAGGCAGCGTCTCCCCCAGGCCGCCCAGGATCAGTCCCGTGGCGTGCGACTGCTCCATGAGCCGCGTCGTCGCCTCGGCCGACTGGCGCAGGTTCTGGCGCGCCAGTTGATCTTCGCGGCGCTGGTACTGCTTGGCCGAGAAACCACCCTGCTTGTGGTGCTTGACCTCCTGGCCAACCCATCCTTCCTTCTCTTCAATTCCACCCAGTTGCACCAGGAACAGTCGCACTTGCTCCCGGTCCACCAGGGCAATGGCGTAACGCGAATAGTCCTCGAGCAGTTGAGCCATCGGCTTCAGATACGGCACTGCTCCCGCGTGTGCCTCGGTCTGCACTGCCACCGGCAGAGCAAACGTACGCCAGAGAGAGTCGTCAGCGGCCGAAAACAGTGCCAGGGCCCTGGGCTGCCAGTCATACTCCCGATCAAGATAGTTCTCGATTCGCGATACGTCCTCTGCGTTGGCCTGGTTGCGGATCCGCTCCAGTGCCTCTCGCAGCACCAGCCTGGCACGCTCCTTGGACTGACCGGTCAAGTCCGTATTCACATAGACGCTCAGCACCGTCCCTGACTCGCTGCGAAAGCCAGCCAATTCGCGAAGCTGCTTCTGGTCAAGCATTACTGTGCCTCCTCACCCGTATTTGGAGTGACTTCTCCGGACCGCCCCGGTCTTTTCCACTCTTCGCACATCGCTTTCATCGTTTCAATCTCGCGCTGTAGCTGCTCGATGGTGTCGGTTAACCTCATAATCACTTCGACAGCGGCCAAATTGACCCCGAGCTCATCTGTGAGTCGACAGATCTTGTGCAGCCGTTCGACATCCGACTCGGAATACAACCGCACATTGCCCGGCGACCGGGCTGGAGCAATCAGCCCGACCCTCTCATACAGTCGCAGTGTCTGAGGATGCAGGTTGACCATGCGAGCGACGACGCCGATGGAAAACCACGGTTCAGTTGCAGCGGGACGATTCATTCCCTGTCCTCCTGGAGCCCCCTGCCGCCGGTCCGTTGCACCTAGTCGACGGGTCGGGCTGCCAGCTTCACACTGACCACCTGTTCCCGGCCATCCCGGATGATGGTCAGTCTGACTTGCTGTCCTACCTCGGTATGGCGCAGTATGTACACCAACATGTCTTCAAACTGGCGCACCGGTTCCCCATCGATGCCAATGATCACATCCCCGCCAATGGACAGGTCGCGTCCGGCTTTGTGCACCGTCTCGCTGCTGCCCTTGAGGCCGGCTTTCTCGGCCGGGCCGCCTGGCACCACCCTCAGCACCAAGGCCCCCTGTGTCACCGGCAGTTTCATCGCCTCCACATAGTCCAGAGAAAGGTCCGTCCCGGAGATACCCAGCCAGGGATAGGTGTACTTGCCATCAGCGATCAGCTTGGGCACCACCCTCTTCACCACATTGACTGGAACGGCAAAGCCAACGCCGAACGCATCTGGCTCATAGGCCGTGTTGACGCCGATCACCTGACCTCTCGAATTGAGCAGCGGCCCGCCCGAGTTACCCGGATTGATCGCGGCATCGGTCTGGATGAGCTCGGGAATGGTAAAGCGAGAGCCAATGGCCTCCGACAGGCGGCCCAGCGGCAGGCTTCGCCCCAGGGCGCTGATGATGCCCGTGGTCAGCGTGCTCCTCAAACCGTAAGGGTTGCCAATGGCAACCGCCCTCTGGCCCACTTCCAGCTCGTCTGAATCTCCCAGCTCCAGAGGCGCGAGCCTGCCTGCTGGCAGGTCAACCAGAATCACCGCCAGGTCGCTGTCCGGGTCCGTACCAACGACCCGCGCAGTCACCGACGTGCCGTCCGGGAAGCTTACCTGCAGCTCTTCGCTGTCGGCCACGACGTGGTTGTTGGTCACGATATGGCCCTGGGTATCATAGACAAAACCCGAACCGGTACCCTGCTCATAGAATGGCTTTGTTCCGGGTATCTTGCTGTCGCCTGTGCCCAGCAGAGTGATGGCCCTGATGTGGACAACTGAGGGATTCACTCGCTTGTAGATGTTGATCAGCAACAACTCTTCGGCATCGGCCGAGTTGATGATGGCCTGCGGCAACGCTGTAGGTGTGGCAACCGGTTTCTCGATTGCCGTGGGACGCACGGACGTCGGCGCGGGCTTCACCTCTATTGGCCTCCGCCCAGTAGGCAGGCAGCACAGGCAGCCCGTCAGCGTCAGCGCCAGCAAAGCAAGAGACAGGAACACAGCAATTCGCCCATGGCTTGTCTTCATGATTCTGCTCCCCTGTTTGTCCCACTCGAATCGCGCATCGCCGCCAGCTCGGTGAAAAGCGCCTTTTCGTTGGCGCTAAGTCGCTGCGGCAGGACGACCTTGACCTCGGCGTACAGGTCTCCCCGTTGTTTGGGGTTCCGCAGATTGGGCATACCGAGGCCTTTCAAACGAAACCGGCGCCCACTCTGCGTCTCCGCGGGTATCTTGAGCATCACCGAGCTCTTGAGAGTCGGAACAGCCACCTCGCCCCCCAGAACCGCGGTGTACAGCTCGACCGGCACATCCGTGTACAGGTCCATCCCTTCCCGTCGGAACCGTTGGTTCGGCAGAACCTGGACCTGGAGGTACAGGTCGCCCTTTGCTCTGCCACCGGCCCCCGAGCCGCCCTCTCCGGCGATCCGTACTCGCGAGCCGGTGTCAACGCCGGGAGGGATCGTCACCTCGATGCGTCGGGCGTCCAATTGCAGCAGGCGCTTGGTGCCGCTAAAGGCCTCGTCCAGGGTGATCTGAACGGGGTGTTCATAGTCCTGGCCGCGGCGTCCCCTGGCTTGCCGGGCAAAGGACGGCTCGTCTCCGCCCATCCCACCGAATATGGTGCGGAAAAAGTCGGAGAAATCACCGCCGAGCATATCGTCCAGATTGCCGTACTCAACCCGCACCCCGCCCGGCCCTGGTTGACCCGTGGACCACTGGCTCCAGTCGAATCCGCGTGGGTCGGCCCCGGTTCGCTGGTATTGCTGCCAGCTACTGCCGAGCTCGTCGTACTTGCGCCTCTTCTCGGGATCGCTCAGGACCTCGTTGGCTTCATTGATCTCTTTGAAGCGTGCCTCTGCTGTCTTGACGCCGGGGTTCACATCGGGGTGATACTGCCTGGCCAGCTTGCGATAGGCTTTCTTGATGTCGGCCTGAGTGGCGTTCTTGTCCACCCCGAGTATCTTGTAATAGTCCTTGTATTCCATGAGCACTTTCTCCGCCCGTGCGGAATGACTCAGATGGACCTAGGAAGCCTTGCGAACTTGCACCCGTGCCGCTCGCAGAAGCCTTCCGCTCAAAGTGTACCCCTTGCGAAACTCGGCCGTGACCTCGTCTGGTTCGCCTTCGCTATCCACCGTCTCCATAGCCTCATGCAGATTCGGGTCAAACGGCTGCCCAACCGTGGCCACCTCGGCGATACCCTCCTGGGCAAGAACCTGTCGCACGTGCTGAAGGATCACCCGAACGCCCTCGCCAATCGGGTCATCTGCACTGGCGAACTGAAGCGCTCGCTCCACTTGATCGGCAAGGTCGAGCAGATGGGACAGTACTCGCTTCCTCTCCTGCCAGACGCGCTCCTCGCACAGCCTGTCCATACGCTTGCGCATGTTCTCTGATTCGGCCAGCGCGCGCAGGTACTTGTCCTGGTTTTCAGCAGCCTCTCGCCTGGCCGCCTCCAGAAGCGCCACCGCATCCTTAGGCTGCTCTTCTTCTCGTCTTGTGGTCTGCTCTTCCATTGCTCAATTACCCTTTCCACCGCTGATTCACCACTCGTTCGCAACCATTCTATCCCTTTAGTATGTTGTTGTCAATGTTTATGCTTTGATTCATATAAATGTCTAACGATCGACGCTTGCTCCGGGTCTCTCTGGAGGCATCGCACACGAGCACGTTGTGGCCAGGTAGTTGGTGTGCTATAATGACGCTCGAGAGCAACGGGAGCGTACAGAGGGCCACCCTGGCTGGCTACTCGATTCACGATGAAGGAGAACGCGCGTCATGTCAAGCGAATTGCGTCTGGTTGCCGACCTGATGTGCATCGCAGCCCGCACGGCACCCAAGTCCGCCGGTCAGGACTATGTGGTCACGGCAGTGGTAGAGGGGCAGGCCTGCCGCGAGCTGGGCGAAGCGATGATCCGCTTTGGGGAAGAAACAGGCAAACCCAACTTTGACCGCGATGGCAAGAACGTACTCGCCTCACCAGTCGTGGTACTCATCGGCATCAAGGACGCGCGCCCTCTGGGAATCGGCTGCGGGGCCTGCGGCTCGGCTGAGTGCATCAAGCCGAACCAGTTCGAGGCCGAGTTCAAGGGGCCGCAGTGCGCCTTTCGCCTCCTGGATATGGGCATTGCGCTCGGGTCAGCCGTCAAGACTGCCGGTCTGCTCAACGTGGACAACCGCATTATGTACCGTGTTGGTTCCATCGCTCGCCGGATGGGCCTGATTGACGCGGACTATGTGATGGGTATCCCCCTGAGTGTGACCGGGAAGAGCATCTACTTCGACCGCAAGTCCTGAGCGGCGTGAGGCCATCACACCCGGAATGTCGGAATTGACCCTCAGGCCAATCCGGCTATAATAGCGCCGCTTCGGGGTGTAGCGCAGTTGGTAGCGCACAGCGTTTGGGACGCTGGGGTCGGAGGTTCGAGTCCTCTCACCCCGACTTTGCGGGTGTAGCTCAGTGGTAGAGCCCCTGCCTTCCAAGCAGGTTGTCGCGGGTTCAAGTCCCGTCGCCCGCTCTTCGCCCATTTGCCTCCGCGTTCGATACCGCCACGTTGGCGTCGAACAAGGAGGCATTTGTCGCTCTTGAGCCAGAGCTTGATCGCTACACCCCATTCCTGCCACGCCCGGCAGGGCACAGCACGGCCGAGTGTTTCGCAGGGCCCGAAGACAGCCCGTCGGGGCTGACGTTTGCACAAGTCGCCGCCATCGCATAGAATAGCAGGACGGTCAGCACGTTCGACCGCTCTCTGCCGGTACCTGGCGGCTCCCGATTGGAAGTTGCCCGGCGCTTTCTGCACGGGCCCATAGCTCAGTGGTGAGAGCCCCCGGCTCATAACCGGGTCGTCCTTGGTTCGAATCCAAGTGGGCCCACAGAACCTGCAGTCTGCCTGGCTGTTGCCGCCTCGGGCGGCCTCTTTTGCGCATCTGTCTGGAGGACACGGTGAGTTCAAGCTGGTCGCGAAATGGCTTCGTCTACCTGCTGCTGCTCTTGGCTGTAGCAGCATTGGTCTACTTCAACTTTGTCGCCCCCTCTGAGGAGCTTTCGACAGTCTCCCTCAATAAGGTGGCTAATGACATCCGTGCGGGGACAGTGGCCAAGGTCATCATCTCCGAGGACGACCTGACCATCACAATGAAGCAAGGTCAGGTCCCGGCCAAAGTGCGCGCACGCAAAGAGTCCGGCATCAGCCTGACCGATACGCTCAAGAATCTCGGCGTGACCGCCGAGGAGCTGAGCGCCGTCGAGATCGTGGCCCAGGGGCCCGGCCTCTGGTCCGACCTGCTGCCGCTACTCGGCACCCTGCTCCCCATGCTGGGGCTGGGCTTGCTGATGATCTTTATGCTGCGCCAGGCGCAGAGCGGCAACAACCAGGCCATCTCCTTCGGCAAGAGCCGAGCGCGCTTGATGAGCGGTGACAAGCCCACGGTGACCTTTGCCGATGTGGCTGGAGTGGACGAAGCGAAACAGGAGCTTCAAGAAGTAGTCGAGTTCCTGCGAGAGCCCGCCAAGTTCACCAGCCTGGGCGCGCGCATTCCCAAGGGAGTACTGCTGGTAGGTGCACCAGGAACGGGCAAGACTCTCATGGCCAGAGCCGTAGCCGGCGAGGCCGGGGTGCCCTTCTTTAGCATCAGCGGCTCCGAGTTCGTCGAGATGTTCGTAGGCGTGGGCGCCAGCCGGGTGAGGGACTTGTTCGAGCAGGCCAAACGGAACAGCCCCTGCATCGTCTTTGTCGACGAGATCGACGCCGTGGGCCGGCATCGCGGCGCCGGCCTCGGCGGCAGCCACGATGAGCGCGAGCAGACCCTCAACCAGATTCTGGTTGAGATGGATGGCTTTGATACAGATACCAAGGTCATTGTGGTCGCGGCAACCAACCGACCAGACATCCTCGACCCGGCGCTGCTCCGTCCCGGCCGGTTCGACCGACGCGTGGTCCTGGATCGCCCCGATATGAACGGGCGCAAGGCCATCCTCGAAGTGCACGTCCGTGGCAAGCCCCTCGATCAGGGAGTGGACCTGATGGAGCTGGCTCGGGAGACGCCGGGCTTTTCCGGTGCCGACATCGAGAATGTCGTCAATGAAGCCGCGATCCTGGCCGCGCGCCGCAACAAAAAGTCGATCAGCATGGCCGAAATGCGCGAGGCAGTGGAACGGGTGATTGCTGGCCCGGAACGCAAGAGCCGGATCATCAGTGCCGAGGAAAAGCAGATCATCGCCTACCACGAGGCGGGCCATGCTCTGGTCCTTTCTCGGTTGCCCAAGGCCGATCCGGTTACCAAAGTCTCAGTGGTCTCCCGGGGCATGGCTCTTGGCTATACTATGAACCTGCCCGAGGATGATCGCTACTTGCAGGCCAAGGCCAAGTTCGAGGATGACATCGCCGGCACCCTGGCCGGGCGTGCGGCAGAGCAGCTCGTCTTCGGTGACATCACCACGGGCTCGAGCAGCGACCTCGAAAAAGCTACCAAGCTCGCCCGCTCGATGGTGACGCAGTACGGCATGAGCGAAGTCCTCGGCCCGCGCACCTTTGGCCAAAAGGAAGAGCTGGTATTCCTCGGCCGCGAGATCTCTGAGCAACGCGACTATAGCGAGGAAGTCGCCCGCCAGATTGACGCCGAGGTCAAAAAGATCATCGACAAGGCCTATGAGCGCGCACTGGCTGTCCTGCGCGACAACAGAGACAAACTGGATACCCTCGCCAGAACGCTCATCGAGCGCGAGACGGTTGACGGCGAGGAGCTCAAGGCTCTGCTGGCCTGATGGTTGCCCGGTCCGAGAACCTCTGGCCCGGCTGACGGTCACGGTCCGGGCCCTCGGCTCCTCCTGCGAGGCACAAGCGTCGATGTTCCCGCAGATCCAACCTGGTTTGGAAAGCGAAATCGACAGCGTTGTCACGGCCGAGCACACTGCTCTCCACCTCGGCAGCGGCCGGGTGGCCGTCCTGGCGACGCCCCATATGATACGCCTGATGGAGACAGCGGCCGTACAGGCGGTCGATCCACTCCTGCCCGATGGCTACTGCACAGTAGGTGTCCAGGCTGAGGTGAACCATCTGGCTGCCACTCCGGTTGGCATGAAAGTACACGTCACTGCCAGGCTCGTCGCTGTAGACGGCCGCAGGCTGACCTTCGACGTGACGGCCATAGATGAGCGCGAGGTCGTTGGCCAGGGCTCTCACCAACGAATGATCGTTGAAGCAGCTCGTTTCAAGCAGCGAGTTGCCGCCAAGCTCGCTGCCCCTGAGCCAGGAAAGGACTCGATATGAACAGGTTTACGCGCTACTGCTTGCTGCTGCTCGCTTTGCTGCTCGCCCTGATGACCTTGGCCATCAACGCGGGCCCAGTGCGGGCACAATCCAAGACCTACTACTGGGATAGTCTCGACGTCGACATCACCGTGCTCTCTGACTCGACCGTCCGCATCGTCGAGACGCAAACCTATGTGTTCACCAGCGGAAGTTTCCATTTCGCCTACCGCGAGATTCCTCTCAGCCGCATCGAGAGCATCACCGATGTCTCAGTGCGCGAAGGCGGCACCTCCTATCGGCAAGGCAGCGAGGATGCTGGCACGTTCAACACCTCCCGCCAGGACGGCAACTTGCGCATCACCTGGTATTACCCCTATACCAGCAACGCCCAACGCACCTTCACCATCGCCTACACCTTGAAGGGCGCACTGCGGTTTTACGAGGGTGGCGATCAACTGTGGTGGAAGGCCGTGTTCGCCGACCGGGACTTTACGGTCCGTTCCTCCACGGTTACCGTGCACCTCCCCAGCGGCTCTACCACCGAATCCCTCAAAGTCGCCTCCTATGGAGCATCGGCCGACTACCATATCGTCGATGCGCGGACGGTGGTGTTCACCGCAGCGGACATCGGTTCCGGGCAGGAACTCGAAGTGCGTGTTCAGTTCCCCCACGGCCTGGTCGCCGGAAAGCGAGCGGCCTGGCAGGTCCGCGAAGATCGCCTGCAAGACTATAACCAACGCTACCGCTCGATTGCCAACCTTGCCGGCGGGGTGCTCGGGCTGCTCGTCGCTGTAGCCGGTCTGGTGGGAGCCTTCCTCCTGTGGTTCCAGAAGGGGCGCGACTCTCCTACCGGCATCGTGTCGGACTACCTGACGGAACCGCCGTCCGACATGCCGGCAGGACTGGTTGGGACCCTGCTCGACGAGAGCGCGGACATGAAGGATATCATCGCCTCCATCGTCGACCTGGGCCGCAGGGGTGTGATCACCATCACTGAGGAAGAGGAGCGGGGCTTTCTCGGCATCGGCACAAAGCGGGACTTTCGTTTTGACCTAAATCAAAGCCAAAGCGGCCTGCGGCCTTTCGAAGGGGAACTACTGAGGGGCCTTTTCCGGGGCGGGCGATCAACTACCCGGCTGTCGGACCTCAAAGACAAGTTCTACGAGGACATACCCGACATCAAAGACGAAATGTACAAGGCGGTGGTGAAGGAAGGTTTCTTCCCGCGCAGCCCCAAGACGACTCGAGAGCGCTACCGATTGCTGGGCATCGCTGTGATTGCCTTGGGCTTTGTTCTGGCGGTCGGTGGGGGCAGCCTTCTGTCGACCTATGTGGACACGGCCTTCTGCCCGGGGGCCGGCCTCTTGCTGCTAGGAGCGGTACTGACCAGCCTGAGCGGTAAGATGCCCAAAAAGACAGAGCTGGGCGTTACCGCAGCAGCGCAGTGGAAGGCCTTTCGCCGTTACCTCGACAACATCGAGAAATACACCGACCTTAGCCAGGCCAAAGAGGTCTTTGACCGGTACCTACCTTATACCATCGTGTTTGGCCTCGAAAAAGAATGGGTCAGCAAGTTCGCCCGGGTCGACACCCCTGCTCCTGTCTGGTACCAACCTTACCGGCCAGTCGTCTACAGTGGCTCGGGCGGTAGAAGCGCTGCAGGCGGAGCACCGGACATCGGCGGGCGCGGCGCCCACCTTCCCTCCCTGCAAGGTGCCAGCGACAGCATGATGGGCTCGCTGCAGAGCATGAGCAACGGGCTCTTTAGCATGCTGAACTCGGCCTCCTCGACACTGGGCAGCTCACCCTCGAGCTCTGGCAGCGGAGGGTTCAGCGGCGGCGGGGGAGGCGGAGGCGGGGGAGGCGGCGGGGGCGGAGGCGGGGCCGGTTAGTCCGGCCGGGTGCCCTACTGAGCGGCTCTAACGTGGAGCTCATAGGGCGAGGGGCTGTCCGCAAATCGCGTGACGTCCGAAATGGCGACAACGGCGGGCGTGACCACCGTTACCTTTGTGTCACGCCCGCGCTCGACCCAGTAGCGCTCCAGTCGGACATCCCCGCGGTCGACGGCAAACGTCTGCAGCAGGTACCTGCGAGGAAGCACGTTGTCGGTGCGCACGAACCCTCGCCCTATCCATCCATCGTCGCCATGCTCGGCGTCGTAGGAGTAGCCCAGCTCGGGAATTCGCACGTCATCAATGCACAGGCCTGACTGACTTACCGCGTCGTCTGTGACGTATTCAAAGCGCAAGAGAACTGGACCTCCGACGTATGGGCCCAGCTCGACGGTCTCCTCCAGCCAGACCGGCGCGGCAGGCCCTTCGCCAGCCGACCGTCCGGTGTAACCCGGGCCATAGCTCTGACCGGTCGGGTTGCTCATCGTCGTGTGTGTTCCGCTCAGCACCCGCCAGGTTCTGCCGCCATCGGGCGAGGCCTCGACGTAGGCGTAATCCCATCCGTCCTCGATGTCATACCACAACGAGAACTGCAGGTGAGCCGCGGCAAGACCGGTGAGGTCAAACGACCGGGTCAGGGTCATGTCGCTGTTGTCGGCCCGGTTTGACCACCAGAAGTGAGCACCGCTGTGTGGCGTCGCCGGCACCAGTTGCGCCTCACTTGCGGCGGAGAAACCGAGCTCGACCGACTCGCCTCCGCCCTCAAACACGACATAGTCCGTGCCAAAAGGATTCACAGTCCCGCCGACCTTGGCCGGGTATGCCGACACCTTGGTCTGCGGCCTCACCGACACCTGTAGCGCGTCATAGGCCCAGGGCTTGACAGCACTCTCATAACCATCCGCATAGTTGGCCACGGCCCAGTCGGCAAACAGGTCCTCAAAGGTCAATCCGGTACCCAGGGCGGCCAGCACCGTATCGTAGCCCGCTATGCCGTTCGCGCCTGTGGCTACCAGGCGACGCACCGCATCAAGCCCAAAACGTTGGGCAAAGTAGGCCGAGAAGAGAAAGGCGGCGCTGTAGTGCTGGCTGGTAGTCGCGTCATCCGCACTCCATTGGGTCAGTGCGACGTCAGGATGCCCGGCAAAGGTAGAGAGGCGGTTGGCCTTGAGGTAGCCGCACAGCAGCTCGGCGAGTTCCGAGAGTCCCTCGCTAACCCAGGACTCTTCGTTCGAGTCGGCCTGCCAGTGGATGAGGTGCTGCAGTTCGTGGGCCAGCGTCGAGTTGTAAGCGTCCGAGCCCACTTCCCCGTTGCCGGCTGCCATATAGAACATGGCTCGCTCGTTGCTGGAGGAAATGACCGAGGTCGGATAGAGATCCGAGCTCGAGAAGTAGCCGTCAGCACCCTTGAGGCGCAGATTCAAGATAGTCACCGGCTCATAGCCCACCGCGCCCTGGGCCGGCAGTGGGCCGAACTCGCCCGTTACGACCGGCAGAATCTTGTCTTCAAATGCCCGCGCCGACTCGAGCAACGCCGCCTCGGGGATGTCGATTCCATTCTCAACCCAGATGTAAGCCGGCGGCCCGGCGTAGCGTAGGGTGGCCTCAGTCTGGTATGAGCGCGAGGAGGCGAGATCCAGCACCCAGAATGTGGCGCGAGCTCCTACCTGCTGAGAAGAGGGTGTCGCAACGGGATACTGCCTCTCGCCCTGCCAGCCGCGCAGCCGTTCCGCCAGATCATAGGGATCAGCCTCGGGGACGACCGCCCTGGATAGCGTCTCGAGCGTACTTTCGCTGCCGACAGGCAGCTCAGTGGTAACAGGTGCCGGTTTGCTGGCTGAGCCTTCGACCCACGTACCCTGGGTCAAGGCGCGGCACAGGCCAGCCCAGAGGGCCAGGCCCAGCGCCGCAAAGAGCAGCAGGACCAGCACCCCTCTCCAATATTGCCTCAAAGGGGCGACTATTCCTTCGTGATCTCCAGATTCGCCCCGCAGTTCGGACACTGGCGCATGGCGCTCTTGACCGCGAATTCGCTGCCACAGTAGGGACAACGTTTGATCGCTTTGGCTGGCATCACACCCTTGAACAGATACGCATCGATGTCCTTACGCTGCTCACGCTGGCACTCACCCCGCCCACACAGACGTTCCAGCGCACCCAGAGCCATCGCGTTGGGGATCCGAAACTCGGCCTGCACCTGGGAAACGGTGACCTCGCCGCCCAGGCGGCGTGCCAGGTCGACAATGCCGGTGGCCAGCGCCTCCGGGCTGATCTCAGCCAGCCGGCGCAGGCGGAAGGCACCAGCCGCCAGGAGGAGCCCGCCAATGACCAGCAGGGCCAGGGCGGTCAGAAAGCGGCTCGGATTCGTGGCTGCCGCGATCAGAAAGATCAGACCAAAGCCCAGGAACGGTATGGATATGAGAATGACCAGAATAGAAGTCAGTTTGCTCATGTCTCTCCTTGCTTGCGCCGGCCGCGCTTGCCCAGACGCCGTCTAGCGCCACTGCTTGGTGGCGGCTGTCAGGGCTGCCCCCATCTGCTCAAACATCTTTTGGATCTGCGTGGTTCCCAGGCGCGACCCAACGGCCTCTTTGACCTTCTGGCTGAACTCCAGGGGGTGTGTCCCCAGGTACTTTTCGTCCTTGACCATTGCCTGGAGCGTCGGCCAGTAGGCGTGAAAGGCGGTTACCTCATCCGGAATCGAGAGGCGGAGCTCAGCCAGCTTGTAGCGGGTTTGTTCCTCGTACACCGTGCCGACGCTGCGGATGAAGCGGTCCATCCCCTCGCCCAGGCCCTTCAGCAGGCCCAGGATCTCGGCCACGCTGGTAAGGCCGATGACATAGTTACCCACGCTCTTGTTCAGTTCTGTCAACGGAGTCAGGCGGTCGCGCCATGACCCGGCAACGGAGGGCGGCTCCCGCAGTTCGACCAGCAAGTTGCGTGCCGCGTTTTCCCTGCTCCGCGGCTCCAGGTTGCCGCTCAGGTCATCGAGAAGAGCCTGCTTCTGAGAGATCTCCACACTCAGAGTCTGCCACCTGGTCTGCATCTCCAACTGGCCAGCCTGCACCTGTTCTCGGAGCGTCTTCCATTTCTCGCGCACAGTCCGAATTCCCTGATCCATCGAGGCAACGTTCCCCGCCAGTTTCTTGCGCTCGGCTTGCAGGCGCCGCCGTGCCGCGTAGCCGGTCAGGCAGCCCATACGCTTGATCTGCGCATCGAGCTCGTCCAGTTGCTGCTGCAGCGCCGCGCGGCGTGCCTTGAGTTTCTCCTCCTGCTGGTCAAGCACGGGATTCTGCTCGCGCAGATACGCAATCTGCTTCTGCCCCTCAGCGATGAGCCGCTCCGAGTTCTGCCTCGTTTCCGTTAGCTCCTTGCTCAGTGCAGCGATTCGGTCCAACAGCAACTGCCGCTCCACCTGAACACGAGCCTCCAGAGCCTGCTTGAGCTCCTCGGTGAGGTCAGTACCTGCCAGCAACTGGGGAGCCAGCGTGGACAAGACCTTGTTGCGCTCGTTCAGTTGGCGCGTATGCAGGTCATTGAACTGGAACTGGATCTCCTCCACCTCGCGGTAGACATCGGCCATCCGCTGCCGACTGGTGCGAACATAGTTGTAGAACTGGGCAAGGGTCATTGCCGTTGCCATAGCCTCTCCTCCCGCTTTCGATGCCCGCCGCATCTCGCCATCGCTGCGGCTAGCGCAGGCCCACGCCTTTGGCCTGGCCCCACAGCCGGCGTTCTACCCGCCACCGGACATCGTTCCACCACCGGCCTTTGTGGCCGGCAGCTTCCAGCTCCCCAAAACCTCCGTGAGCGTGCCAATACAACGGGCATGCGCCACAACAGATATGCTTGATGTCACACCGTTCGCAGACCGGAGGCAGAAAGCGCTTCTTGCGCCAGTACAGCGCCTGGCGGCTGAACCACAGCTCGGCGAAAGGCCGAGCCAGCAGGTTACCGATCCCACGCTCATAGCTGGAGCACGGCAGCAATTCGCCGTCCGGAGCGACCGAGAGCAGCCCATCGATGCAGGCGCAGGACTTGGACCCGAGCCCGTGTGTGACCGGGTTGAACAGGCAGTAGGGCGTGGGCGAATACCAGACCAGCTTGGTTCCCTTCTGCCTGGCCCGTGCCTGCAGCTGCTCGATCATCGCGCCTAGTTCGGTATAGGTGACTTCTTCCTCCGCATGCTTGAGCGCGGTGCCTGTGCTGATCATCACGTTCATTGAAAAGTACTCGGAATGCAGCTCGTCGGCGATATAGTCGACCAGCTCCAGCAAGTGGTCGCGGTTGCTGCCACAGATGGTGGTATTGGTATGGGTGTGAATGCCCGCCTCGCGCAGACAGTGCACGGCTTGAGTGGTCAGCTCGAACGCCCCGGGGTGCCGCACCACCAGGTCGTGCACTTGCGGGGTAGGTCCCTCGAGGCTCACCTGAGCCGAATCGAGGCCTGCCTCTTTGAGCCGGGCTACAAACTCCGGGTTGGCGCACTTGAGTCCATTGGTGATCAGGTTCACCCTCATGCCTTTGGACTTGGCATAGCTAACCAGCTCGGGCAGGTCGTCACGCAGCGTTGGCTCTCCACCGGTGAAGGAGACGGTCGGACAGTGAGCATCATCAAAGATGCGGTCGATGATGACCTTGACCTCGTCCGTCGTCATCTCGTGCACCTGCGTGCCTCTGTTGGGCGACTCGGCGTAGCAGAAAACGCACTTGTTCTGGCAGCGGTAGGTCAGGGCGATCTCGGAGAGAACTGGCAGGTCTCTCTGCTGCGATCCAAAGGGGATCTCGCGCACCGCCGGGGCGCCGCAGACGTCGTCGCGAAGGAGAGCAGCCACGCTGATCAACAGCCTCTCCAGATCCTCTCTGACGCGGGCCTCATCGACCGCAAACTCGGCGGCGACAGCGCGCACAGCTTCTTCTGTATCGACTGCGCTTCCGTGGTCGTACAAACGCGACAACAGCGCAAGGGCCGTCCGGTTCAGGCGGTGCACCCGATTCGGGCGCAGGATGAACAGGCCATCCTCGGGCCGGATGTAGATATAGTCCCTGGTCTGTGTCACCAGTTCAGTGGCAAAGGACTGCAGTTCAGCCGCTTCCATCGGCCCAGGACCCTAGAATCGCCCTACGCAGGCGCTGTGGCAGGCGCTGTGGCAGGCGCTATGACACACGCAGGCACTGTGACAGGCGCTGTGACAGGCATCGTGTACGCAGGCGCTGTGGCACGCGTCGTGGACGCACGCGCTGTGGCAGGCACTATGACAGGCACTATGACAGGCGTCATAGCCGGCCGCAGCGGCCGACTCTTTGCCTGTCACCTTGGCGACTGCGCCCTCGATCCCGGCCGCAACCTTGGACACCGTCGTCTCCACGCTGCGGCTCACGTCGCGAGCGAGGCTCTCGATAGGCGTCACCGCTTGCTCGGCCGCCCGGGCCAGAGGACCGGGTTCGGCTGCGGACCCTCCCCCGAGCGGCTGCGGCGCGCTGGGGCGATCGCGAATGATGATCCAGGGCGTGTAGGGCTGCCGCCACACCGTGGGCCCCTCGCGCACTGTGGTCGGCGCACGGTCGAACTCGTCCCAGGCATCACGAATACGTTTGTCGTAAGATTCCCTGGTGGCCTTGGGATCGGCGTTCCAGACCTTGGGTTGGATGGCCGCCGCCACCGCACTCAGAATCGTCGGCACTTTGGCCTGGTCAATCGTGCCGTCCTCCAGCAGAGCATCAACCAGGGCCTTCTCATAGGCCGTCATCTCGCTCTTGGGGTTGGTGACCTCGAGCTGCAGCGGGTTGCGGTTAATGATGGATAAAACGCCGCGATTCACCAACGATAGGACAATCAACGTGATCGTCCGCGCCGAATTGCCCATGTAGAATGCCGTCTCAATGGCATTCAGGTCCGGGACAACGCCCGCTGTCTCAAACGTCTCCAGCTCAATCTCCGGAGGCTCATAGACTGGCTTCTTGGGCCGGCGCTTGACCACCAGTGCCACGACCACAGCGACTCCGAGAACCACTATCATTCCCATGCAAAAGATGAGCCCCAGCGCCGCCCGAGTCCATCCTGTCCCGCCAGATGGCTGGACTGGCGTTGGGCTGGGTTTCAGCGGGATTTCGGTCTCGCTCGTCGTTGGGATCGTGCTGCCCCGCAGGTAGAACGGCGGTTGAATCTTGCCCTTGGGCGGCACGTTCTTTTTTTCAACATAGATGGACAGCCAGTTCTTGCCAGTAGTCTCGTCGGGGGTTGGGAAGTAGACCCAGCGCGTGAAGTCGCTCAGCCGACCCACCTTCACGCCGGCCGCGTTCACAATCGCATCGGTCACTTGCTCGGGCCTGGTAATGTCGGCAGGCAGCTCGATTGGCAGAACGAAGGTCGCTCCGAGCACTTCGATCCCCAGTGACCACTCGCCCGATGCCCAGCCGATGATCCGATAGTCCTCACCGTCGATCTTGGTGGCGTCAAAGACAGAGCGATCCACGGTGTAGCGGACGGTGAGCACATACTGGCTCCCCTTGCGGGTGCTGGTCGCAAAGAGCGCTGAGTACACTCCGGCGCGGCCGGTAGGCTGGAGCGTCACCTGGAAACGCCCGTCGGGGCCAGAACCGTAGGCTTCGAGGATCGTGTGCGGACTCTCCAGCGGTGGCAGTTCCTTGATGCGGTCGCGGCCATTTTCGCGCTCGGTGAAAGTCAGCTCGTACTTGACCCGCAGTCGACCATCTTGAAGGACGGTGACGTAGTAGTCGGATTTATTCAGAGTGACTGGATCTTGGGCCTGCACCGCGGCCGGCATGGAGACAAGCACAATCAGCAGGGCCGCCAGGGCCAATAGCCATCTCTTCATCAGCAATCGCCTCCTCCGTGATCCTCGCGGAGTCACTATACCATAGTACGGAACGCCACGCCAAAAAGGGCGGCCCAAAGGAGAGAGCCACCTACCCCTTGCCAACCATCTCCAGAACGCGCAGCACGGTGGCGGCGCAGGCCGGCCAGGTGAAGCGTGTTGACTGTCGGTAGCCGCGTTCTATCATGCCCTGGCGCAGGCTCTGGTCGGTCAGAACCGAGAACAGCACCTCCGCCCACTGCCCGGCGTCGTGAGGGTCCAGCAGAACAGCGGCGTCACCCGCCACCTCGGGCACGGATGAAGCATTGGAACAGAGCACCGGGCAGCCGCAGGCCATAGCCTCCAGCACGGGAAAACCAAACCCCTCGTACAGGCTCGGCAGCACGAATGCCAGCGCTCCGCTGAACAGAGCCGGCAGATCCTCGTCGGCGACAAAGCCGAGGAAGTGAACTCGCTCGTCCAGGCCCAGTTCGTGCACGCGGGCAAACAGCGGCTCGTAGAGCCAGCCCTTTTTGCCGGCAATCACCCAGTGCAGGTCGAGGCCGCCTTTCACCAGCTCCGGCAGCGCTTCCAGAACGACGTTCAGGTTCTTGCGCGAGTGCAGGGTACCCACATACAATACGTAGGGAAAGGTGATCTGGTGTCGCTCCAGCACCGCTCGACGCGCACGCTCATCCTCGACTCTGTGGTAGAGCGGATTGAGGCCTGGATAGGCCACGGTGATCGATTCAGCCCTGGCCAGACCGTGCTTGACCAGGTCATCGCGAGTCGCCACTGAGTCAGCCAGGATGTGAGCAGCGTTTGCGGCGTTGTAGGCGGTCGACCAGCGCAGGTAGCGGCCGGCCCAGGGCGTGTGCGCCTGCGGATAGTACAAGTAGCCCAGGTCGTGCACGGTAACGACAGAGCGCCGCGGATGAACCACTGGTAGCACGTGAGCCGGCACAAAGAGCACGTCTGGAGCCGACCGTGCCATCTCGACCGAAAGCCGCAGATGCGTCCACAGTCGAGGAAAGGGAATGATGCGTTCCTCGCAGCGATCCGACGGGGGAAATAGCCCATCCGCAGGCCTCTGATTGAAGTAAAGGCGATAGCGGTTCTGCTGGTCCAGTTCGAGCAGCGAACGCAGCAGGTGCAGCGTATAGTTCTCCGTACCAGTGCGCTGCAGGGCAGCGGCCCTGCTGGCATCGACGCCGATCAACATGGCTTGCTCATTCGCCGGCCCCGGAGCGAGAAGGCGCCGGTGTCTGTCTGACCTGCGTCGTGATCACCTGCACTGCCCCGGCGGCACGCACACTCGCGGCGACCTTCCCAGCCCCATTCTTTGAGACCAGCGCCACCATGTTGCCACCACGCCCCGCGCCGCATAGCTTGGCCCCTTCCGCTCCTGCGGCCAGCGCAGCCGAGATGAGCTTTTCCAATTCGGGGCTGGACACGCCGGTCTCCCGCAGCAGCTCCTGGTTCTGGTTCATCAGGCCACCGAGGGATCCGGTCTGCCCGGTCTCAATCGCCCGTCGGGCCAGTGCGGCGATCATACCGATGCGGTCGAACAGGGCCTCGAACCGCTGCCGGTCGGCCTCCCAGCTCCGCCGCACGTCTTCCACGGCCACGCGTGTGGGACTGCGAACACCCGTGTCGGCGATCACCAGATTGAACGGCCGGCGAACATGCAGCAGCTCAATCGGGCTGCTTCTCACAAAGTAGATGGGGTTGGCATAGCTGACAACCGTGTTGTCGATACCGCTCGGCGTACCGTGGTGGATTACCTCCGTCGCAAAGACCAGCGCCGAAACCTCTTCTGTGCTCAGCGACGCACCCAGGTGCTGCGCCAGGGCGCGGACCATCGCCGTAGCCACCGCTGCTCCGCTGCCCATGCCACTGGCAACGGGCACGGTGGAAGTCACCGTAATGGTCAGGTCGGGCATGTCGGGGCACCCTAGGTTGCGCAGAACGTTGCGCACCGTCGCTTCAAGGGCGAAGGCAGTCTCTCCCCGAACAACGACATCTCCCAGGTGATGGCTAACCTCGAGGTCAGGAGCATGGATCCAGATTCCTTGCCGTTGCGTGCCCTTTTCTACTGTCGCCCTGGCGCAGACCTCCGGCACCGGCACGGCGATGGCCGGCCTGCCGTACACCACGGCATGCTCTCCGAACAGGATCACTTTGCCCGGAGCAGACGCAGAGCTCAAGCTCCTCCTTCAGTCGACGCACCGCGCGGCGACACCCCGGCTCGGATGCTGGCGGCCGAACGGTGCGCTGCTTCCCCTGATTGTCCGCCTATTCTACGGCATAACCCCCGGCTGGCCAACCCTTCGGCCCGGGTACAGTTCCACAGTGCCCACGCGAGTGCTACGCCGGGCGGGTCAGCCCGAACCCGTTGCCTCGTCTGTCGTCGAGCGCTCGCCGCATCCAGGATGCTGCACCTCGATACACGAATCCGTGACCTCTAGATTCTTTGCTGCCATCTAGAAAACGAAGAGGCGCCTTCCCGTTCGGGCAGGCGCCTGAGTCTGGCGAGGGGGCTCTCCCCCATCGTGTGGTGACGAGGCAGTTCGAGCTAGGCCTTGGCCATTTCCTTGAGCGCTTTGACGTACAGATTGCGAACGCCGCTGTTCTGCTCGGTCTCGCTCAGCGTCTCAAGTACGGTGGCCAGTTCTTTCCGCCTCTCCCGATGGTGTTTGGCGATCTCCGTCAGTGCAAATGCAGCACACCAGCGGACGACAGTGCTCTTGTCCTTCAGGTTCTCGAGCAGCTTGGGAACGGCCTTCTCAACCTCCGCCGGGTATTTCCGCGCAATGTGGCCAATCGCTTCGGGGCAGCCCCACCTGACTCGCGGGACCCGGTAGTCAATGTACTCGACAATCACATCGACATAGGGCAGCATCAGCTCAGGCGCTTCCTGCGACACAAACTTCATTACCTCAGCCGCGGTCCCCCTGTCGACGTCATTGCCAGTTTTGAGGACATCAAAGAGCTCAGCCAGAGCCCCCTTGTCCTTACAGGCCAGCTCGGTCATTGCTGCCACCTGCTCCTTGTGTTTCAGACCCGACGACGCAATCTCGCGTATGGTCTTGGCCATCATCCTCTCCTCTCTGCTCACTGTAGCTGCTTGGACCCGGCTCCTGCTGTGGACCCACTCACAAGCCACGTAACCTGAGCAAGCCCTCAAGAATCATCCTCGCCTGCGGCGGCATCTCTGCCATCGCTTGCAGGCTCGCCTCTACTCCAGCCGCCTGATCGGTCCGTGCGCAGGATAGACCCGGGTCGCCCCCCGCGCTCGCAGCAGCCTCCAGCTTGCCAGCGCGACGGGGTTGTCAAAGGCATAGGCTTCCGGCGATAGGTCACCGGTAAAGACGGAACCATCATCGAGGAGCAGCGAGACGCAGTGCTCGGAATGCCCGGGGGTGTGCAGGATCTCCCCGCTGATTCCCATCTGGCCCAGGAGCAAGCGGCTCTGCGCGCACGGGATGACGATGTTGCCCTCCATCGTGATGTCGACGTACCTGTCTTCGGGCTTGGTCCAGGTTTTCATGATCGGAATCGCATCGACCTGGACGTCCAGCACCAGAAGAGATACGCCCTCCCGCTTCATCTCCTCGGCCAGGCCCGCGTGGTCGATGTGATAATGCGTGGCGAAGGCATAGCAGAGCTCGCCCAGAGGCACGCCCATCTTGGCGAGGTTCGCCTTCATGGTACCCATTGTACCCGGCCAGCCGATATCGACCAGCAGGCGAGAATGCCCCGCGCTGACTACCCAGTAGTTGGTCGAGCGATAGCCCACGTTCACAATCGTCAACGGTGCCATTTGTGCCCTAGCTTGTGATTCCTGCCCCGCACGATCATGTCGCCCTTTGCCAGGCCAGAAACACGAGGAATGCCAGCGGAACTCTGGCGCAGTATACCGCATCACAGCCGGGACGCCTCGCCACCATCTGGTAATGGTGGGCTGCGCCCTTGGGCCAATGTACCTGCCACCGTGATGCACGATCCGCAAGGTCGGGTGCCCAGCGCGCAAAAAAGACAAAAAGCGCCCTCCTGGTTCGAAGAGCGCTTTGTGCGTTTCAGAGTTCGATGGCTACTAGCGTGACGCGGCAATCACCGGCCGGAACTTGTACCCATACACCACCATGCCGTTCTCGCCCTCTTCCTTCAGCTTGCGCGTGACCATCTCGACCGGCATGCCGATTCGTACGTCTGCCTCGTCCACGTCGGTGAGCTGAGCGGTCAGCAGGGGGCCCTCCTCGAGCTTGATCAGCGCCATGGTGTAGGGCTGATACTCGGTGTAGCCAGCAGGCGCATCGGCCACGTGCGCAAACGAGTAGACCTCGCCCTTGCCGCCAAAGGTCCGCAGGTCCTGACCCGCCTCCGTGCAGTGAGGACACAGGTCACGCGGGGGAAAGATGGGCTTGCCGCACACCCGGCAGGTCTCGCCGACGAGGCCGTATCTGGTTTTCTCCGTTCTCCAATAGCGTGCTACGTTCATTTCCAACCTCCAAGCTGGGGACTTGGTCCCCGACTAGACTTCCAGGATATGAGTGATGGCTGTGGCGCCCGTGCCGCCCAGACTCTGGGTCATGCCCAGATGAGCCTCGACCTGATTCGCGCCTGCTTCGCCGCGCAATTGCTGCGCCGCTTCTACGATTTGATAGACTCCACTGGCCCCGATGGGGTGCCCGCGGGCTTTCAAGCCCCCCATAGTGCAAATGGGCATTTTGCCATGGAGGTCGAATTGACCGCCCTTGGCCAGGTGCGTTGCCTTGCCTCGTTCGGCAAAACCGCAGGCTTCCAGCGATAGTGCCGCCAGTATGGAGAAGGCATCGTGCAGTTCAAAGAACTGCACATCTCCCGGTCCGATCCCCGCCTGCAGAAAAGCGCGCTGTGCCGAGAGAAACGCCGCCTGCAAGAACAGCACGTCATTGCGGCTGTGCAGAGCGAGCCGATCCGTTGCCGCCGCCGAAGCGCGAATCCGCACCGGCTTTTCGCTGAATCGCGAGGCAATGTCGCTGGGGCAAAGCAGCACTGCCGCCGCTCCGTCGCACAGTGGGGCGCCGTCGAACATGCTGATGGGATCGGCCACCATGCCCGCCCGGGCATAGGCCTCGGCCGAAATGGGCGACCGATACATCGCGTGCGGATTGTTGACCCCGTTGGCATGGGCGATCACCGCGAAAGGCGCGAAAGCCTCATGCGCCACGCCATACTCGTGCATATAGCGGCGCATCATCAGCCCGGCCATAGCAGGTATGGTCACGCCCTGGTTGCCCTCATACTCGGCGTCGGTGCCATAGGCCCAGGCCGCATTTGACGTCTCTGTGTCGGCATCGGTGGTCTTTTCAACCCCGCAGGCGATGATGAAATCGTGCACCCCGCTGGCCACGGCCAGATAGCCCTGGCGAACCGCAGCCGCGCCCGAGGCATCAGCGGCCTCGATCTTGCACGCCTCCGCTCCGCCGAGCCCACCCCAGTCCGCCAGCAGCGCACCCAGGTGCTGCTGCGCGGTCAGCTCTCCTGAGAGCATGTTGCCGACATACAGGGCATCCACCCTCTCAGCATGCGAGTCTTTGATCGCGCCGATCATGGCGTCAACGGCCAGGTCGCGCAGCGAGCGCTCCCAGTGTTCGCCTACATCAGTTTGTCCGATGCCAATGATGCTTACTTCGCGCAAGAGAAAGGAACCTCCGTTGCGCCAATGCCTGTTGCGGCGCTCATCTAGTGCATCTCCAGCTTGCGCCGGTAACGCACGTAGACGGCGTAATCGATTCGCTTGCGCCGGGCCATATAGTCCCTCGTGGCCGGCGCCAGCGCCTGCCGCTCCTTGATGAAATCGGTGACCACGAACGAGAACGCATCGCTCCCTGCCCCCGACCCAAATGAGGCCAGGAGAATCCGGTCTCCGGGCCTGGCCGCGTCGAGCACGGCCGTGAAACCCAGCATCGCCGCCGCGGCGTAGGTATTGCCTACCATCCCCGACAGCAGACCAACTTTGATCTGATCCTTGTTGAAACCAAGCATCTGCGCCACACGCTGCGGAAACTTGACGTTCGGCTGATGAAACACGGCTGCCGCAAAGTCACTTGGCTTGAGGGCCAGCTCTTCGAGCAGCGCCTGCACCGAGCCCGTGATGTGCCTAAAGTACGCCGGCTCGCCGGTAAACCTTCCACCGTGCTCCGGATAGTGCCTGTATGGCCGACGGAAAAAGTCGGGCGTGTCAGTCACGAAGGAGTAGGACGCCTCCAGATAGGCCAGGCTCTGCTCGCGCGGACCGACGATGTAGGCCGCACCGCCCGCGGCAGTGGTGTACTCCAGAGCATCGCCCGGTCGACCCTGAGCCGTGTCGGCGCCGATGGCCAGGGCATAATCGCCCATGCCAGAGCCTACCAGGCCAAACGCTGCCTGAAGCGCCTCCGTGCCGGCTTTGCAGGCAAACTGCCAGTCACCTGCGCTCACCGACGGCGTCGCGCCGATGGCCTCGGCCACGATTGTCCCCGTCGGCTTGACCGCGTAGGGGTGCGATTCGCTGCCCACCCACACCGCGCGCAGCTCCTGCGCATTCACCTGGCCGCGCTTGAGCGCATTGCGTGCGGCTTCAATGGCAATGGTGGCGGTGTCCTCGTCCAGCCCCGGGACAGACTTTTCCTCAATCGGCACGCCGCCGTGCCCGCCCGTCCACACGCGCGAGACCTCGGCCGCGGGCAGCCGATAGCGAGGCACATACGCCCCGTACCCGACGATGCCCACGCCCCTATTTGGCTTCACGCTTTGTCCTCAGTTGCTTCAAGATCTCCTCAGCCCGATCAACTCGAACCGCTCCGGCGGCCAGCATGCGCTGCACAACCGGGTCGATCTCCTCGCCTTCAGCGCCAGCGGCCATAGCCACCTGGCGGGCGTGCAGCTTCATGTGTCCCTTTTGAATTCCCTCACTGACCAGCGCCCGCAGGGCCGCCAGGTTCTGCGCCAATCCCACTGCCGCGATGATCGCCGCCAGCTCGGCCGCCGTCTTGACCCCAATCAGCTTGAGTGCAGCCCTGGCCGTGGGATGAACTCTCGTCGCTCCGCCAACGATCCCAACAGCCATGGGCAGTTCCAACGATCCAATCAGATCCCCGGCGCTGTCCAGACCCCACGTGCTCAGCGAGCGATAGCTGCCGCTCCTCGCGGCGTAAGCATGAGCTCCCGCCTCGATGGCGCGCCAGTCGTTGCCTGTAGCCAGCACCACCGCGTCGATGCCATTCATAATGCCTTTGTTGTGCGTCGCCGCCCGGTATGGATCGGTCGCCGCCAGCGCCCAGGCCTCGACGATGCCCTGCGCCACCTGTTTGCCCTCAAAGGAACCCACCGTCAAAGAGGCTGCCGGCACCCGGCAACTGGCCCGCGCCAGGCGCCGGTCGGCCAGATTGGTCAGAATCCGCAGAAGCGTCCTGCCCTCGCTGATCTCGGCCACGGTGGGGGCAATGGCTTCGAGCGCTGTGTTCACGGCGTTGGCGCCCATCGCATCTCGGGCATCGTAGATCAGGTGCACCGCCAGCATCGGTCCGGCGGGACTGGAGTCGATGACTCGGACCTCAACGTCCCGGGCACCGCCGCCAAGCTTGACCATAACCGGGTCCTGCTCGTTGGCCAGTGCGAGTAAGCGCTCTCTGGCCTCCAGCAGCCTGCTCCGAGCGGCCTGCAAGTCGCTCAGGTCGAGCACCTGGATCTGACCGATCATGAGGGGAGCGTCCGCGGAGGCAACGAACCCGCCGCCGTCGCGAACCAGCCGCGCCGCGAGGCTGGCTCCAGCGATGACTGAAGGCTCCTCGATGGCCATGGGCACCAGCACATCGTGCCCATTGATGACAAAATTGGTCGCCACGCCCAGCGGCAGGGCATAGAGCCCCACCACATTCTCCGCCATGTGGTCGGCCTGTTCGACCGCCAGACCACCTTCCGTGAACGCGGCGGCGTCATCGGCCGATAGTCCTGCTTCTTGCCGCAGCAGCGCAGCTCTTTCTTCGATGCCGAGCTTGAAAAACCCGCTCAGTCGTGAGGACTTGACCACGAGCCTCCACACCCTCCGCGGAACCGACTGCCTGCCGCGGCGCAATCATTTGCCATAAGAAAGCACAACAAGCCTGCGCGCCAGAAGCCCGCTCGGCTTGCTAGGGTCAGTATATCGCGCCTATCCTGCCAAAAACTATCAGGTTGGTGCCGAGCGCCCTGGCGCGGCGCACCTGCCTGACCGATTGCGCTGCACTTGACAGAGCCACAGACTGTGGTATGATGCTGTCACCATCCTAGGCTCAAGGAGGTGATGCCCGTGATAGATAGTTTTGAACACCTGGGCGTCGCCGGAGGTGGCGCGCGCTAGCCGCGCTGCCTGGGCCTCGCCATGAATCTGGCGAGTTTCCACGGTGATGCCCGCACGGAGGGCCTCTGATCATTCAGAGGCCCTCTCTGCTATCTGCCACCTGAAGAGGGACCAAATGCCCACACCCGGCTCGCTCCTCATTCGTGACGTCGACGTCCTGACCCTCAACGACTCGAGCGATGTCTTGCTCAAGACCAACATCCTCATCGTCGGCAATCGTATCCAGACCATCGGCCAAGTACCGCCGGAGGTGCAGCCGTCTGAGGTCATCGATGGCAGCGATCACCTGGCTATGCCTGGCTTCTTCAATGCCCACACCCATGCTGCGATGACTTTCGAGCGCGGCTGGGCCGATGACCTGCCCTTCGACCGCTGGCTGAACGAGCGCATCTGGGTCGCTGAGTCAGCACTGACCGCCGAGGATGTTCGCTGGGGCGCCTATCTGGCCGCGGCGGAGATGATCCGCGGCGGAACGGTAGGTTTCTGCGACCATTACTTTTTCATGGACGAGGTAGCGCGCGTAGTGGAGGAATCTGGCCTTCGCGCCACGCTGGCCTGGTGCGTGTTTGGCATGGGGGAAGGCACCGAGGTCGGGCGTGGCCTGCCGGAAACCGTCGACTTTGTGCAGCGGTGGCAAGGGGCCGCTGACGGCCGAATCAAGACGGTGCTGGGGCCGCACTCACCCTACGCCTGCCCGGCGGATTTTCTCGTCACCGTGGCAGCCAGGTCCGCCGAGCTCAATGTCGGCCTGCACCTGCACCTGGCCGAGTTCCGCGACCAGCTCGAGGCGTCACTGGCCAGGCACGGCAAGACCCCGGTGCGGTATCTGGCAGACCTGGGGGTCCTCGACCGCCCGACCATCGCCGCTCACTGCATCTGGATCACCCCGGAGGATATTGCGCTGCTGGCGGAGAAGCGCACCCATGTCGTACAGTGCCCGAACACCCACATGAAGCTGGGTATGGGCGTGACTCCGGTGCCGGAGCTGCTCGCCGCCGGGGTGGACGTGGCTCTGGGAACGGACGGGCCTGGCTCCAACAACGACCTCGACATGCTCGAGGAGTGCCGCCTGGCCACGCTGCTGCAGAAAAGCCACCACCTGAGCCCAACGATTCTTCCCGCAGAGGATGCGCTGCGCCTCGCGACTCAGGGCGGCGCCAGGGCAATGGGTTTTGCACAGAGCGGGGTCATTGCCGAAGGTCGTCCGGCCGACCTGATCCTGCTGGACCTGCGCAAGCCACACCTGCGGCCGCGCCACAACCTGTTGTCCAACGTTGTCTATGCGGCCAAGTCGCCGGACGTCAGCTACGTGATCGTTGATGGCCAGGTCCTGCTGAAAGACGGCCGCCTGACCACACTGGATGAAGAGCGTATCCTGTACGAGGCGGAGAAGCGCGCTTTCCGCATGGTCAATCAGGATATGCACATCGTGCGCGCTTACGACCTGGGGTAGGACGACACGCCGGTGCGGAAGCCGGCGTCAGTTCAGACAACGCAGTCTGGAATGACCACCGTGAAGGTGCTGCCCCTGCCCACTTCGCTCTCTACCCAGATGCGACCCCCGTGCAGCTCGACCAGGTTCTTGGACAGCGCCAGCCCGATGCCCAGACCGCCGTGCTCACGGCGGAGAGAGCTCTCCACCTGGTAAAAAGGCTTGAAAATCCACTCCCATTCTTCCTGAGGAATGCCCACGCCGGTGTCGTGCACGGCGATTCTCAGCGCCTTGCCTGCGGACCAGGCCTCCACACGAATGTCGCCCTTCTCCGGAGAAAAGCTGATGGCATTGCTCATCAGATTCTTGAGCACCACCTGCAGCTTGGGACCATCGGCAACGATCTCATTGAGGCCAACCTGCACCGAGGTGGTAATGGTCTGGCCCTTCAGTACGGCCAGGGGTCTGAGCTGTTGGATGGCATCCGACAGCACTCCTACCAGCGAGAGACGGGTGGCGTGGAGCTCGATCTGTCCCGCCTGGAGAAACTTCAAGTCAGTGATGTTGTCCATCAGTTCGTTCAGGCGGCTGGCCGCTCGCTCAATTCCGGTGAGGAATGGCGGACCGGCTCCTGCTTCCTGATCGGACAGGGCGAGATAGGTAGAGATCTCTGCCAACGGCGTGCGTAGCTCGTGTGCTACCACGTTAATGAACTCGCTCTTGAGGTCATCGAGCGCCGCCAGCTTTTCGTAGGCGTGGCGCAAACGAGTAAACAAGCGTGCGTTCTCAATCGCCGCCGCTGCCTGGCTGGCCAGAACGGAGAGAAACTCGACATCACCCTGCGAGAACGACTCTTCCGGCTGTGACTTGCCAACGCCCATCACCCCGGTGCGTTCGGTACGCACGATCAGAGGAACAACCACCCCAGCCGACGGGGTTTCCCTGCTCCGCCCTCTGGCAAAGAAGGTGCCGCCCTCTGGCGCCGGCCACAGTACGGCCTGATCGCCTTCGATGGCCCGGCTGCTGAGGTCGCGATCCAGCTCGTACGCCTGTGGGCCCTGCCCTTCTATCGAGGGAGCGTTGACTGCCCTGACCTCGAGCTCGCCCGAACCACGGTTGCGCAGCATCAGCACCGCCAGGTCCGATTGCGTGTCCCTCACCGCAACCCGCAAGATCTGCGATAGCAGGGCATCCAGGTCGGTAACGGCCACCAGCGCCTTGCTGATCTCGAACAGGGGAATAAGGGCTTTCAAACGGGTGTTCTCACGCTCCAGGCGCGCCCTGTCCAGCGCTTTGGCCACCGCCGCTCGCAGGTCATCCAGGGAGAAGGGCTTGAGGATAAAGTCCTCCATGCCCAGCTTGAGGGCTTCAATGGCTGTTTCAACAGAGCCATAACCCGTGATGGCCACGCCGATGATATCAGGCGCCTGGCGCTTGATTTCGCGGTACGCTTGCAGACCACTCAGGCCAGGCATCTTGATATCAGTCAGCAGCAGGTCAAACGACATCGACTTGACCATCTCTATCGCTTCCACGCCGCTGCGGGCACCGGAGACGTGATAGCCCTCGCGCGAGAGCGCGCGGACACACATGTCCAGCACCTCTGCCTCATCCTCAGCGACTAGAATGCGTTCGTCGGGCATCTACCGCTCCTACCTCGTCTGGGGTGACCCCATCTTGAACTGCCTACCCCCATTATATCCGCCTGGCCGGTTCATCTCAAATGCCTCTGCTTGCTCCAGCACGGGCAGCAGGGCTATAATGGCCACCAGCAGAGCGCTTCGACCTCAAATCAACCAGCGGAGGTTCACCCCTATGCCACGATTGGTGCCGGAACCCTATCGCATCAAGGTCGTCGAGCCGATCCACCTAACTACCCACGCCGAGCGCCAGGCATTCCTCTCCGCCGCCGGATTCAACCTGTTTTCCATTCGCAGCCAGGACGTGTACATTGACCTGCTTACCGATAGCGGGACCTCCGCAATGAGCGACAGCCAGTGGGCCGGAATGATGATCGGCGACGAAGCCTATGCTTCCTGCCGCAGCTTTTTCAGCCTCAAGGACGCTGTCTCCGACATCTTTGGCTTCCGCCACTTTCTGCCCACGCACCAGGGTCGCGCTGCCGAGAAGGTTCTGTTTGCCGCCAAACTCAAGCGTGGCGACTATGTGCCCAGCAACACCCATTTTGACACCACCCATGCCAACATCGAGGCGGTTGGTGCTCAGGCCGTAGACCTTCCTGTGCCCGAAGGTCTGGATCCGACCAATCGTTCGCCCTTCAAGGGCAACATGGATGTCAAGCGGCTGAGGAGCTTCATCGATGAGGTGGGCCCGGCCAGAGTGCCGCTGGCCATGCTCACCATCACCAACAACTCGGGCGGGGGACAGCCGGTCTCTCTGGCCAACATTCGTGAGGTCAAGCAGGTGCTGTCAGGCTATGGCATCCCGCTCTTCATCGACGCCTGCCGCTATGCCGAGAACACTTACTTTGTGCAAGAACGCGAAGAGGGCTGCGCACAGCGCTCGCTCAAAGACATCGCTGCCGAGTTCTTTGCTCTGGCCGACGGCTGCACCATGAGCGGCAAGAAGGACGGCCTGTCCAACATCGGCGGCTTTCTGGCTATGAACGACGATAACCTGTTCGAACGCGCCAGCCAGTTGCTCATCCTGTGGGAGGGTTTTGTTACCTACGGCGGACTGGCCGGCCGGGACCTTGAGGCTATGGCCCGCGGGCTGCGCGAAGCTCTCGACGGACGCTATCTGGAACATCGCATCGGACAGGTCCGCTACGTGGCGGAGCGTCTTCTCGAAGCAGGTGTCCCGATCCTCGAGCCGCCCGGTGGTCATGCCGTCTATCTGGATGCGCGGCGCTTCTTGCCGCACATCCCCCAGGACCAGCTCCCGGGCCAGGCCCTCACGGTGGAGCTCTACCTCGCTGGCGGCATCCGCGCCGTCGAGATCGGCAGCGTGATGAACGCGACCAAGGACCCGCAATCCGGCCGCTGGACGTACCCACAGCTCGAGCTCGTGCGCCTGGCCATTCCGAGGCGCGTCTACACGCAGACGCACCTGGACTATGTCGCGGAAACGATCATCGAGCTCTACCAGCGCCGGCAGGAGATCAGGGGCATGCGCTATACCTACGAGCCGCCCTTCCTGCGTCACTTCACGGCCCGCTTCGAGTTCGTGTGAAGCCAGACCAGTGGCCGGCCACCCCGGGAACCTACGCGCTGGTCCTTGAGCTCGCCCGACCGGCCAGGGTTCGCATCGGGCGTCTGGGCACCTTTCGTTTTCCCGCGGGCTGCTACATCTATGTGGGCAGTGCCCTGGGCCCGGGAGGGCTCAGAGCCAGACTGGAACGCCACTGCCGCCGCCGCAAAAAGATGCACTGGCACATTGACTATCTATTGGCCAGAGCCAGAATCGCTGCTGTGAGGCACGATGCGTCAGGCGAGCGCCTTGAATGTGCCTGGGCCCGGAACTATGAGAAATGCCCGGGCGTCAGTATCATCGTGCCCGGCTTTGGAGCATCCGATTGCTCCTGCCGATCCCATCTCTTCTACTGCGGTAGCAGCCCGCTGGAAACCCGAGGACCAATTGGACAAGCGTTGGATTGCGCTGATCCTGATCATCTATCTCGCCCTGGGGACGCTCTACAGCATCAAAGTACCCCTCTTTGAAGCCCCCGACGAGGTCTGGCACTACCTCTACGTCAAGCATTATGCCGATGGTCACGGGCTGCCCGTCTATCGGGAAGGAACCGAGTTTCCCATGCGCCAGGAGGCGAGCCAGCCACCCCTGTTCTATGTGCTTGGTGGTCTGGCCAGCTCCTGGATTGACACCTCAGATGTACAACAACTTGTCCAGTACAATCCGCATGCCGCAGTAGGCACCACCCTCCCGTGGGGCAACCGCAACATGGTAGCGCACACCCCGCGCGAGAGTTTTCCCTATCGAGGCACGACCTTGGCCGTGCACCTGGTGCGCCTTATGAGCGTGCTCATGGGCGCCGGCACCATACTGTGCACCGCAGCAGTCGCAGCCGCGCTGTTCCCATCAGTTCGCTGGCTGCCTGCGGTGGCCGCTGCCCTCGTTACGTTCAATCCGCAGTTCGTGTTCATCCATTCCTCCGTCAGCAACGACGTGCTCGTAACGTTGCTTTCAAGCTGCGCACTGTACCTGGTGGTGCTGATGTGGCAGAAGGGCGCCTCTCGCCTGCGGCTGGCGATGCTGGGGATTGTTCTGGGCTTGGCAGCGCTGACCAAGCTGAACGGGCTGCTTCTGTTCCCGTTGGTGGCCCTCGCTCTCTTCACCCTGTGCCGCAAGTCCAGCCATCGCCAGATTGGCCTGCCATGGATGTTGTGGACGTTCGTGCCCAGTGCGCTCGTAGGCGGGTGGTGGTATGCCCGCAACTGGATACTCTACCGAGACCCTCTCGGTCTCAAGCTGATGTTCTCGGTGATGCCTATGCGAGACCAGGTCCCCTCTTGGAGCGAGGTTCTCAGCGAGCTATCTGGTCTGTTCAAGTCGTTCTGGGCGGTGTTCGGGTGGTTCAACATCCCCGTCGAGGGTTTGGTCTACTGGCTGCTCGCGATAGCCACACTTCTGGCGTGCATAGGCTTGATACTCATGCTCACCCGGTCTCGGACACAACTCGCGTCCGCCCCGCCGGCGCCGGGCGGCGCGGCGGCTGCCCGGAGAGTGTTGGGGATCGAGATGGCACCTCTCTTCCTGCTGGGCTCCTGGGCTCTGGCCTATTTCCTGGGGGCGCTGTACTGGATGCGCACGATCTCCAGTCAGGGACGACTGGCCTTCCCGGGGATCTCGGCCCTGTCCATCCTGCTGGCCCTGGGGTTGGCGCACGTCCTGCCGCTACGCCTGCGCCCTGTTGGTCCAGGCCTGATGGCCGTTGGTCTGCTGTGCCTGGCGGCAGCCGTACCGTACCGCTACATCGCTCCTGCCTATGCCCATCCTGCGCCGCTCACCACGGATGAACGGAAGGCCATTGTCAGCAGCACGCCTCTCTCACCAGCGCTAGGCGGCCAAGCCCAGCTGCTGGGCTCGGAGATTCCTGACACCACAGTGCGCCCAGGCGAAAGCCTCTGGGTTATTCTCTTCTGGCAAGCCGCCGCGAGCATCGACCGCAACTACAGTGTGTTTGTCCATCTGGTCGACAGCCGGGGGGTGATCCTGGCCCAACACGATAGCTGGCCCGGCGCCGGCAACGATCCCACCAGCGGCTGGACCAAGGGCGACCTGAGGCGGGACATCCATCGCCTCGACGTGCCAACGGCGTTTCTCGCCGAGGGACCCTGCCGCCTGCTGGTCGGGATGTACGATTGGTCTACAGGCAAGCGCTTGCCGACCCCGGGGGCAGAGGACAGGCTGCTGGACCACGTGGTGCTTCCCGTAGAGCTAGTGCTTGAAAGCCGTCCCGGCCCCGGCCTGTTCTCCCTCAGCGAAGTGTTCGCTCAGCAGGTCGCCCTCACCGGCTATGCTGTAGAGCCGATCGTCGCCCGACCAGGCTCCGCGCTGAGGGTTACGCTTCGCTGGCAGGCTGTGAGGCGCATGGACAAGGACTATACGGTCTTTGTGCACCTGACAAACGAGCGAGGGCAAGCCGCCGGACAGGCCGACCACGTGCCAGTGGACGGTTCGAGGCCAACCTCCACCTGGGGTTCTGGTGAGGTGGTCACGGAGACCTTCGAGCTGCCTATCTCGGCCGAAGGCGCTCCCGACCGCTACACGCTCACCATCGGTCTGTATGAACTGCAAACGATGACGCGGCTCAAACTGTCTCAAGGAGGCGACACAGTCATCCTGGGGCAGATTCAGGTCGGAGAGTAGCCGTGCCGGCGGCGCGCGGCGAGGCCCGCTGGCGCGCCGTAGCCGCTTCAACCTCACTGTAGATACAGCCGCAATAGTGCTGCTGGTACAGATGATGCTCCCGCGCCAGGCGGCCGCGCTCGCCCCAGCCGCGCCTCAGGTTCTCAAAGAAGAACTGAATCCCGTTTTTCTCCGCCAGCTCTTCACCGATGCTCCGGATCACGCTCTGCTGCTGGTAGGGACTGATGAGCAGCGTGGTGGTGAAAGCGTCAAAGCCCCGCTCTCGTGCCTCCTGGGCGGTTCGCGCCAGGCGCAACCGATAGCAGGTGGCGCAGCGCTCGGGACGCTCCTCGTGCCCGGCAACCTGGCGGAAGTACAGGGGCATCTCGTAGCCCTCCGACCAGATCATGGGCAGACCCACTTCTGAGGCGTACGCCGCCACGCACTCCCTGCGCCGCTCGTGCTCGGCATAGGGGTGGATGTTGGGATTGTACCAGAATCCTGTGACCGAAAATCCCAGCTCGCGCAGGCGGTTGATCGGGTAGGTGCCACAGGGTCCACAGCAGATGTGGAGCAGAAGCATCGTGCCCTCGACCGGCTGATCAGGGGCTGCGGCACGCTTCTCATGCAGAGTGGCGACCAGCGGCAGCTCAATGACCAGAGGATCCTCGTTCACCAGCCTGGCCTTGCCCTCGGTCACCAGGCGTCGCGCCTTGTCCTTAGAGCAGGGAGTTAGCTTCTGCCCGTGCTGGTCCAGGACGACTGCTTGGTCCATGGGTTCAGAGGAGCAAGGGCTGAGCGGATGGTCGCTGCGGGCAGGTTCTTCCCAAGTGCTCGTATGCTCGTGCGGTAGCTACTCGTCCACGAGGCGTTCTCTCGAGAAAACCAAGTTGCAGGAGATAGGGCTCGCATACGTCCATGATCGTATCTGCCTCTTCGCTGAGCGAAGCAGCTATGGTCTCCAGTCCGACCGGCCCCCCGTCGAACTTGTCAATGATGGCCTGCAGGATTTTGCGGTCAATGTCATCGAGCCCCAGTGCGTCCACCTCCAGCAAGCCCAACGCTTGCTGTGCTACGGCAGCAGTGACGACTCCCTCTGCGCGCACTTGGGCAAAGTCCCGCACTCGCTTGAGAAGACGATTGGCCACGCGTGGCGTGCCGCGGGCTCTCCTGGCGACCGTGGATACTCCCTCACCATCAATCGGAATCCCGAGAATACGCGAAGAACGTCCCACAATGGCTTCCATGGCCGGCTCGTCGTAAAAATCGAGCCGATAAACGATGCCAAAGCGGTCTCGCAGCGGTGAGGTCATCATTGCGATCCGCGTAGTAGCGCCGATGATGGTGAAGTGAGGCAGCTTCAGACGGATGCTGCGTGCGCTGGGGCCCTTGCCAATGACGATGTCGAGGGCATAGTCCTCCATCGCCGGGTAGAGCACCTCCTCGACCGCGTGGCCCAGCCGGTGCACTTCGTCGACAAAGAGGATATCGCCCTGGCGGAGGTTGGTCAGAATCGCCGCCAGGTCCCCCGGCCTTTCGATGGCCGGCCCCGAGGTCACCTTGATACTGACACCCATCTCGTTGGCAATGACGTGGGCCAGCGTGGTCTTGCCCAGTCCTGGCGGGCCATAAAGCAGAACGTGGTCCAGGGACTCGCCTCTGGCCTTGGCTGCAGCGAGACAGATGCCCAGGTTCTGCTTCACCCGCTCTTGTCCAATGTACTCAGCAAGGAGCTTGGGGCGCAGGCTTGTGTCTTGGGTGGCTTCGTCGGCCAGACGCCGGGCAGAGATGATTCGTTCGTCCATAACGCGGCAGACCTCACTGCCAGGGGATTATAGCACAGGCGAGCAGCAAAGCGACCCTAATGGAACCAGAGTGAGCGCCCATTCGGTCATCTCGCTCCGGTGAGGTCCTGCATTGAGCGGAAAAGACGGTCGCCTACGCCGGTGCACCTACGCTGGCCGACGCACGCGCTCCGCCGGCAATCGGCTGATGGTCGTACACTGACGTGCACCAGTGCCTGTACTTGGGAACCTTACCTCGAACAATGTCAAAGTACAGGTCCCGCAGGCGCCGGGTGATTGACCCAATATGGCCATCACCAATCACCCGGTGGTCAATGCTGGCTATAGATGCGATCTGCACGCCAGTGCCGCACAGGAAGGCCTCGTCGCACACGTAGAGCTCGGTACGGTCGACGGTGCGTTCTTTGGTCGGGATGTGCAGCTCGTCGCGGGCCAACTGCAGGATGGTCTGACGAGTGATCCCTTCCAGAATATCCGAGGTGACACCCGGAGTGATCAACACTCCGTTACGCACCATGAAAAAGTTCTCGGCACTGCCTTCGGACACCGATCCACCCCTGGTCAGCACAATGGCCTCGTCAAAGCCGTTCATCTCGGCCTCGCTCTTGCACAGCGCCGAGTTGACATAGGCGCCGGTGCACTTGGCCCGAGCCGGGACGGAAGTGTCGTAGATGCGGCG
Source organism: Chloroflexi bacterium ADurb.Bin180 (assembly GCA_002070215.1). Taxonomy (NCBI): domain Bacteria; kingdom Bacillati; phylum Chloroflexota; species Chloroflexi bacterium ADurb.Bin180. The sequence goes on from MWCV01000003.1 coordinate 57,752, forward strand.
CCAGGAGGAGACGCAGACCTTGGCGCCTTCCTCTTTCTCGATGTACTTGCCGAAAGGAGTGGCAAAGATCGCCAGGCTGTCTTTGACGCCCTTCAGCCGCACCCCAATGCCCTCCTGTGACTTGAAGGCCAGGGGCCTGACATAGGTATCTTCGCGAAAGCCTTCGCGCCGCAGCAGTTCGACCGTTGCGTCGCACAACTGCTGTACCGTGTAGGGGAGGTCAATCAGCAGAATCGCGGCCGAGTTGTGGAGGCGCTGGTAGTGTTCGGCCAGTCGGAACAGCAAGAGCTGCTCCTCTTCCTCATTCCAATACGCGCGAATGCCCTCAAAGCAGCCTGTACCGTAATTGAGGCCATGGGCCATGACGCTGACTTTGGCGTCCTCGATGCGCACGAACTTGCCGTCGAAGAAAGCGTGTTTCGTTACGGGCACTTCTACCTCCTTTGATCCCTTCATCGGGTTACTCCGAGGCAACAAGCTTCTGCCCGGACCGCTGTGTCACCAGGCAACGCTCCCGGGCAAGATTATAGCTGCGGCGGTCAGCCTCTGTCAAAGCCTAGTCGAGTCTAGAACTCACCTCGTCCAGCGTGCGCCTGGGTGCAGCCTCTGGAGACTCTGCTGGCACCCCCAATGGCACGAGGGCCACCGGCCTGAGGTGCGCCGGCGGTGCCACTGCCCTGGCCGCGGCCGCCTCGTCAAAAGCCCCAACCCAGCACGCGCCCAATCCCAGTGCCGTAGCTGCCAGCAGGATGTTCTCGACCGCAGCCGCGGTGTCTTGCAGGCAGTAAAGTCTTCTGCCTCGCTCCCCGTATCGTGCGGCCGACCGCTCCGGCTCGGCACACACCACAATGACCACCGGGGCCTCACCAACAAAGCTCTGCCCGTAGGCAGCCTGCTCGAGCGCTGCCCTGACCTGCGGGTTGCGAACGATGACAAAATGCCATGGCTGCCTGTTGCCGGCCGACGGCGCGCGTATAGCCGCACCCAGCAGGCGCTCAATGGCATCGTCACCCACCGGGGAGGATTGGAACGCCCTGATACTGTGCCTTTGTTCGATCACCGACCAAAAATCCATCTCCTCAACCGCCAATACCCAAGTTCCAGGCCCGCAGTTCATCCATTATCGGGTAGCTCGTCAGGTCAAGCTGCAGCGGCGTAACTGACACCCTGCCGGCCGCCAGTGCGCCGACATCGGTCCCTTCATCGTCTACCCCCGTTGGCGGCTCGCCACCGATCCAGTAGTACTTGTGCCCCCGCGGGTCACTGCGTTCGACTAGCTTGTCGCGGTAGATCCTACGTCCCAGCCGCGTGATCTCGACACCGTTTAGCCGCTCGAACGGCAGCGCCGGGACATTGACATTCAGCAGCACCTGGTGTTGCCCTTGCTCGAGGATACGCCCGGCGATGATCGCTCCCACGCGGGCGGCGCAGGCAAACTCGGGCAGAGTGCCCTCCTCGACCGCCACCGAGAGGGCCATCGACGAGATGCCACTGATCCAACCCTCCAGAGCCGCCGCCACGGTCCCCGAATAGGTCATATCCTGCGCCACGTTGGAACCAGGGTTGATCCCGGAGATGACCAGGTCGGGTGCACGCGAGAGCACACCCAGAACAGCCAGCGCGACGCAGTCCGACGGTCCGCCATTGGAGGCCATCGCGGTGCTGCCATCTGCCAGCTTGACCTCCTGGACGCGCAGCGGCTTGTGCATAGTCTTGGCATGGCCGCCCGCGGACCAGTTGTGGTCCGGTGCCAGCACTGCCACTTCGCCGACGGCTCCAAGGGCCTGCTTCAAAGCGAGCAGCCCCGGCGACTGTACTCCGTCGTCATTGGTCAGCAGGATGAGTTTCACAGGCCCACCTTTCTCTTTGCCGGCGGTCGCAGCAGGTTCACCACGAGGGCCGTCGCGCACAACCCGACCGTCCCGAGAGCCGTCAGCCAGTTGAGTAAGAAGAAGGTCTTGCTGGCATAGTGCTTTTCGTGGAACAACCACATAGCGCGGTAGAACTGGATGTTCATGCGCAGGGCGTCCTTGCGCATCGCCTGGCTCTTGTAGTGCGTGACCACTACCCGTGGATTGTAGTACACCTTCCAACCCTGCTCGACCTTGATGCGGTAGCACAGGTCGATGTCCTCGCCAAAGGCGAAGAAGCGTTCGTCCAGCAGGCCGGCCTGCTCCAACGCCTTTCGCCTGATCCACATAAAGGCGCCGACCACCGCATCGACTTCGGTCATCTCGTCAGGGTCGAGGTAGCAGAGGTTGTAGCGGTTGAAGCGAGGACTGTGGGGGTAGCGCCGGCTCAGGCCAATCAGCCGGTAGAAAGCCACCTCCAGGGTTGGAAAGCTGCGCCGACAGGCCAGATCCAGGCTGCCATCGGCCCGCACGAGCTTGGGACCCGCTACTCCGACCTCGGGGTGGCTGAGCACAAAGTCATACATGTCCTGCAGCGCCCGGGGCGGCAGTACTGTGTCCGGATTCAGGAGCAACAAATGCGCACCGCTGGCCGCTCTCAAACCCAGGTTGTTGGCGTAGGCATAGCCACCGTTGATTGGACTCTCGATCAACCGCGCCTGCGGGTACTCGCTGCGCACCATCGCCACACTGTCATCTGGCGACTTGTTGTCTACCACCAGAATCTCGTAGGACAGCTCGACCTGGCTGGCCAGGACCGAACGCAGGCAGTCACGCAACAGGTCGCAGGTGTTATAGTTGACAATGATGATGGAGAGGTCCATGGTCAGGCGAGGTTCTCCCTGGTCGAATCGACGGCTCGCCAGTTCGGGAGCTGTTCGCGGCGCTTCAGTCGCCAGAGCACACCAACGGGATAGCCGGCCATTTTGGCCAGGTCCCCCGTGACACGGATCACGGGCACCCACAGCACCGCCGCAACGCGTTCAGGAAACGAAAGAGGGCGCAGCTCAGGCCAGAGCCGCTTGTAGGGAGTGAACAGCATCGCCGCTGCGCCAGCCACGAGAACCCCCAGCCAGGCCGGGCTTGCCCTGGCGGCCAGGGCGAGGAGCACCGGCAGGGCCACCAGGTAGGTGACATAGCGGACCAGGTGCCTCACCCGCCACAGGTCCGCCTTGCCGTCGCCTCTGGCATAGCGAAAGTACTGCACGGCGAAGGACCGGAGGTCAGGCCGCGGACGAAAGTGCACCAGTGCCTCGGGCACAAACACCAGCCGATAGCCCATGGCCAGCAGACGGAGGTCAAAAACCAGGTCCTCGCAGTAGTCAAGCCACTCTGGATAGCCCCCCACTGCCTCCCAGGCCGTGCGCGCAAAGGCCACTGAGCGGCTGGATGGCAGGAAGCGCTCCGGTCGCACGTCTTTGCGTCGCGGCAGCACCGTTGCTCCCATCGCCACCTCAAAGACAGAGCGCGGGTCAGGAAGGAAGAAACCACAGGCGACACGCCTGGCAGTGCTCCCCTCGGTCAGAGGCCTGGCCAGGCTATCCAGCCAGCCAGCGTCAAGCCGTACGCCGGCGTCGGTGCTGGCAATCAGCTCCGACTTGCTGGCCGCGATGGCCAGGTTCCGGCCGCGAGAAATGCTGCACCCGGGCTCGCTCAACAGCCGCAGTGGCAACCTCCGGCTCTCTTCCCAGGTGCGCAGAACCTCGAGGGTGCCATCCGTGGAGCCACCATCGACGATCACCACCTCGTCTGGTTGGTGAGTCTGCGCGCAGAGCGACTCGAGGAGTCCTTCCAGGCTCCCCGCCTCATTCTTGACCGTTATGACAACCGCGATGGACACAACCAGCCTAGCACCTCCACCATACCGTTCCATTATAGCGGCGACGCGGCGCTATACCAATTGCCCGCACCAGGAGGCAATCCCGGCCAGACGGCCCCGGGCCAAAAATGGTTTGCCTGACGAGCCGCCGGCGGGTATAATGGCGATTAGCCCTTGAGCTCATATCCTTTTGACCGGCCAATGCGTCTCCAAGGATAAGGGAGTGCAACTATGCGCATCCTGATCGTCGACGACGATGCCCCCAACGTGAAAATGATCTCCTTCCTGTTGCGCGAGGAAGGATATGACGTTGTCAGCGTGGACAACGGGCCCGCCGCCCTGGAACTGGTGGACCGCGAGCGACCAGACCTGATCATCCTGGACGTGATGATGCCCCACATGGACGGGTTTGAGGTCTGCCGGCGTATCCGCCAACGTCTGGATGTGCCTATCATCTTCCTCTCGGCCAAAGGGGAGACGGCGGACAAGGTCACGGGCCTGCAGTTGGGCGCCGATGACTACCTGGCCAAGCCCTTCGAGCCGGCCGAGTTTATGGCCAGGGTCAAGGCAGTCCTGCGACGCGCAGACAGCTCTACCGCGGATGAAGCGCAGACCAAGCTTACCGTAGGGGAACTGTCGCTCGAGCCGTTGAGCAACCGGGTGCTGTTTGCCGACGGACGAAAGGTCGACCTTACACCGATCGAGTTCAGGCTGCTCTACTGCCTCATGCGCAATGCAGGGCGCATCCTCAGCCACGACCTGTTGATGAACGCTGTCTGGGGCTACGACTATGAGGGGTACAGCAACCAGATTGCCGTGTATATGCACCGTCTACGACTCAAGCTGGAGCAGGATCCCGAACGTCCCAGGTACTTGAGCACGGTGCGCGGCCTCGGCTACAAGTTCGAACGCATCTAGAGCGATTCTAACGGCAGACGAGGAACGGCCTGACGCCGGCCTGCACGGGTGGCCGCCGGGCCGATATTCCGTTGTCTCTGCCGTACCGCGCTGGTATCGCTCTGGCATCAAGGTACGTTGAGCTGGTGAAGGAGGGAATTGGATCATGAGGGCAATCGCCCTTGCTGGAACCGCAGCTCGTCGGACGCTCTGCGTCGCTCTGACCCTGGGCGCGCTGTTCGCTCTACTCGCCCTTTCGGTGCGCGCGCAAATCCCGGCAGAGATACATCTGGCGCTGGCCTCCCTCGAGTCCTGGGAGAGCTTCCAGCCCAGCACCTGGGTCGCTCAGGCGCCAATCACCAGCTCGGTTCAGGTTCATAACGAGGCCGGATTCCACACGGGCGCTTTCTATCAGACTGCCGTCAACGGCACCTGGAGCGGCTGGACGTCCCTGAACCTCCAGGTTGTGGAGATCAGCCCCAGCCGTCGGGGGCTCACGGTATCTGGCCTCAGCTTTGCTCATTCGGTCACCGAAGACCAGAACCAGATCCAGTTTCGGATCAAGTCATCGGCGGACCAGTGGCTGCTTAGCCCGGTCTATCCCATTCGCGTCGATGCTGTTCCACCTACTTCCACGGTTGGCATAGCCGGCTGGTACGCGTCTCCGGTTCAGATTATCGGGACTGCCTCGGACGTTGGCTCGGGCGTAGCGCGCGTGGACCTCCAGTTGCAGAGGGAGACAGACGGAGCCTATTTCAACGGCTCGGACTGGCAGGGCACAGAGTGCTGGTTCTCCGCCTCCGGCACCACCAATTGGACGTTCCTTTTCACCGCTACCGTGCAGTCGGAATACTCGGTATCCTCTCGCGCCGTCGACCTGGTCGGGCTGGTTCAGAGCGTGCCGGTTACGGCGTCGTTCTTTGTCGACGTAGAGTTGCCTCAGTCTACTGTCGCCACCTCAGGCGACTATCGCTCCGCAACGTGGCCGGGGGCGATTTCGGGAACGGCCACCGACGAAGGCTCGGGGCTGGCGGTGGTTCAGCTCAGGCTGCAACGGTCGCCAGACGGCTTCTTCTTTCAGGGGGCAGGGTGGGGTGCCAGCCCAGTCTGGATTACCACTACCGGCACCGACACGTGGTCTCTGCCCTTCGTGCCTTCAGCCGAAGCACACTACAGTGCTACGTCGCGCGCTACGGACAACGTCGGGAACATCGAGGATCAGCTTGAGATTGTCACCTTCTCCTACGACGATACGCCACCACTGTCGTCCCCGAGCACCGCAGGTTGCCACGATTCGTGGACCGGCGTCATCACCGGAACGGCCAGCGATGCCGTCTCGGGCGTGGCCGTGGTTCAGGTAACCATCCAGCGGGCGTCCGATAACCTGTTCTACAGCGGTTCGGGGTGGACTCCCGTACCCACGTGGCTTTCGGCCCTGGGAACGGAACTATGGAGTCTGTCTTTCGCCACCACCCGCGAAACCACCTACCAGGTTTCATCCCGTGCCACCGACCGCTCGGGCAACGTTCAAACGGTGCCAGGAACCGCGGCTTTTACCTTTGACATCAGCCCGCCCCAGTCGACCATCTCCACTACCGGCAATCTCAATTCGTGGCCTGGTGCAATCACCGGTTCAGCAAAGGACAACTCATCCGGGGTCAGCCTGGTTCAGGTCTCTGTACAGAGACTATCTGACATGCAGTACTACAATGGCACCAGCTGGGTAGCGGCTCCCGTTGTAATCACGGCCAGCGGCACCATCCAGTGGACAGTGCCCTTCATGCCACTGCTCGAGACCACCTACCTGATTACATCGCGCGCCACCGATGCCTGTGGCAATGTGCAAACTATACCCACCAGTGCCAGTTTTGTCTATGACTTTACTCCCCCTCAATCCAGCCCCACCACCAGTGGCTTCTTCAACTCCTGGCCTGGAAGGGTGGAGGGAACAGCCAGCGACAACTACTCGGGCGTGGCGGCTGTTCAGATCAGCCTGCAGCGCCAATCAGACAACCGTTACTGGAACGGGACGACCTGGATCGTAGCGAATACGTGGCTCACCGCCACAGGAACAGGTTCCTGGTTCCTGCCTTTTACTCCCGGCGTCGAGACCTTCTACACTCTCACCTCGCGCGCCCTGGACGTTTGCGGCAACGTGCAGCCAGAGCCATCCAGGAGCACCTTTGTCTATGACGTTACGCCACCCCAGGCTGCAGCGACGCTTGCCAGCTGCTACTCCACCTGGGAGGGGGCCATTCGCGGTACTGCCAGCGACCTCGTCTCTGGCGTGGATACGGTGCAGTTGCAGCTCCAGCGAGCGTCGGACCGCCAGTACTACAATGGCTTGACCTGGTCAGCGCTGGCTACCTGGCTGGTGGTCAGCGGCACGCAAAGCTGGTCCCTGCCCTTCACCCCGACGGTCGAGTCGTTCTACACCGTGACGGTCACCTCGGTCGACCGCTGCGGCAACGCGCAGACGACTCCCAGCCAGACCACCTTCGCCTATGACAAGACACCTCCTCTGGCGGAAAGCCAGATCTCCGGCTACCTGCGCTCATTCGGCACGGCCATCACCGGTTTCGCCAGCGATGCCACGTCCGGCCTCGATGCCGTGCAGGTCCGGGTCCAGCGGGCATCAGATGGTTACTACTACACCGGCGACTCCTGGGCCCTTCCGTCTCGCTGGGTAACGGCCACCGGTACGGTCTCCTGGTCCCTTGCTTTCTCACCGACCGTGGAAACCACCTACACCGTCACTTCACGCGCTCAGGACCGCTGCGGCAACGTGCAGGCCGTCCCGCATGTGGCCACCTTTGTCTACGATATTACTGCGCCCGCATCGCCCTATAGCCTGGTCGTTACCCCTGCTCAGTGGACGCCACACAACGCGTTCACCGTGACGTGGAGCAGTCTGCCGGACCTATCCGGCATCGTTGCCGCCCATTTCAAGTGGGATGCCGCCCCGACCAGTGACCAGGACGAGTCGCCGGGATCTCCGGCCCAGGGTGCGGGGATCAGTGCCCTGAACTCGATTGCGGTGCCGGTCGAGGGCACACACCAGCTCTTCCTGTGGCTGGAGGACAGGGCCGGCAACGTCAGCTATCAGACGCGCAATGCCACCAGCGTGGCTGCATTTCGCTGGGACGCAACGCCGCCCAACACCAGCGTCTCCAATCTGGATGCTCTGCACGGCTGCAACGACTGGTTCGTATCTACAGTGCGCATTAGCTTGCTGGCGGCCGATGTCAACCCCAATCCGTCGGTGGTCAATGCGACCTCAGGCATCAGCGCCACGTACTGGCGCCTCGACGAAGGGCCCTGGCAGGCGGTGGCCGCAGGCACCATCGAGGTGCCGGATCAGGGTACACACACAGTAGAGTACTATTCAGTAGATGTAGCCGGCAACTGCGAACCCACCCGCGTGGTGAGCCCAACCCTGCGCATCGACTCGGTACCGCCAACGACTTTTCCGCCCAGCTACACCGGTACGCTTGGCCCCAACGACTGGTATCGTTCTCCCGTATCGATCAGCTTGACCGCCCTGGACACGACTTCGGGGATCTCGGTCACCCTGTATCAGGTCAACACCGACACGGTGCGCTCTGGCAACTCGCTGGTGATCGAGGCAGACGGGCAGCACACGCTGCGCTACCTGTCCGTCGACCTGGCCTGCAACCAGGAAGCCGTACACACGGCAACCCTCAAGATCGACAAGACCCACCCCTCCACCACTCACCAGCTCGAAGGCAAGGCCGGCGATGGCGGCTGGTTCACGTCTTCGCCCGTTACGGTGACCCTGACCGCAACCGACGCCGTGACCGGCGTCTCAGCCTACTCCGGAATCGAAAGCGTGCGCTATAGAGTAGACGGGGGCCCCTGGCAGATTCGTGGAGCGTCCACCAGCTTTGCGGTAACGGTGCCACCCGGGCAGGCCAATTGCACCAGACTGGTCGAGTACTATGCCGTTGATAATGCGGGCAACACAGAGCCCGTGCACAGCCTGAGCATCGGGGTCGACAATCAAGCCCCGCTGGCTCTTCCTTTCCGACCATACGTCCTGCCGAGCGGATGGACCCGCACCAACTGCTTTGACATCCGCTGGTTCCAGAACCCCCAGGACTGCTCTGGCATTGCTGGAGCTTACTACAGCTTTGCCGTGCCAGTCTCGGCGACCGACGGTACGCTGGTACTGGGCGACAACCTGACCAGTATCCCCTGCATCCAGGTTCCTGATTCACTGGGAGATGGCCTGAGGACAGTCTATGTGTGGCTGCGTGACAAGGCCGGAAACAGTGATCATCTGACCAGCCATGCCGTGGTCGTTGCCCTGGATCGGGCTCCGCCGGAGCTAGTTCCACAGGTAGCCGGTACTCAGTGCGGCACGGCGGGCTGGTACAACTCGCCCATCACGGTTACTTTCGTTGCCACGGACGACCTCTCAGGAATGGCAGGAGGCGTCATCAGCTACCAGGTCAACGGAGGCGGCTGGATCACTGGCTCCAGGTACGTGGAGAACCGGGACGGCCGTTACGTCATCGAGGCTCGCGCGCAAGACGTCGCCGGCAACATCACAGAAATCGTCACGCGCTCGCTCAAGCTGGACCGCACCGCTCCCGACGCTCCTCCATCGGTTTGGGTCGAGCCCAGCGGTTGGTCCAAAACGGGCCAGTTCACGGTGCACTGGGTCAATCCTTCCGATCTCTCTGGTCTGGGCGGGGTCTACCTCAAACTAGGCAGCCCGCCGGCCTTCCCCGCTGATGGCATCTATTATGACGGAGTTCAGTCGTCGTTGATGGTCAACGCCGCCCAGGAAGGGGCAATACCCGCCTATATCTGGCTCGTCGACAAGGCGTGCAACAGCAACTATCAACAGTGGGCGATGGCTACGCTGCGCTACGACGTGACGCCACCCACGACCACCTACGCTGCCCTTGGCTCGACCGGTCTGAGCGGCTGGTACGTTTCTCCCGTCACGGTCCTGTTGAATTGCTCTGACGCCCACTCGGGCTGTGCTGACGGCGGAACGCGGTACCGGCTCGGTGATGGTGACTGGGTTACTGGTGCCTCGTTCTCTATTGCCAGCGAGGGCACGGTTAGCTTCACCTACCACTCGGTCGATGTTGCCGGTAACGCGGAGGTGATCCGCACTGCTACCATACGGGTGGACCTCTCGCCGCCTTCATCATACGCCTACTCTGACAGCTCGAGTCCCTCGCCATCGTTCACGGTACGCTGGGACGGGAGCGACGCTACATCGGGAATCGCCTACTTTGATGTACAATACCGGGCCGGAGCAAGCGGCGCGTGGCAGGATTGGGCCATTGGCGTAGATCCGCTGCAGCGTTCCAAGTTGTTCAACGGCCAGCGCGGCAAGACGTATTACTTCCGGACTCGCGCGGTCGACAAGGCAGGCAACGCCGAGCCGTATCCTGCCGTCGCCGACACATACGTGTCGGTGGATGCGATAGTCAACGGCGATTTCGAACGAGAGATCGGCACAGAGTGGGAGCGCTCGGGACAGTGTCTCCCGTACAGAACGGCGGCCCCGTCCTATTCGGGGGCCAACACCAACGTGATGGTGCTGGGCTGTCCCGACCCGAACGACGGCCGGCTCTTTGGCCCATCGATGATCTGCCAGAGCATCAGCGTGCCCAGCGCCGATGATATGCCGGCGCCCATTCTGCTCTTCCGCTATCACATCTACACCTATGACGTAATCTGGGGTCCTGCAACGCAGCAGTTCTACGACTCCTTCCACGTGGGGCTGGGCGACGTGGGCCAGATCGCGCCAACCTATGTCTATACTGATGGTAACCCGGGGCCGAACTATGGTTCGCTGCTTGATATGGGCTGGCGCGAAGGCGCCATCGACCTGAGCCCCTATGCCGGCCGCGCCATAAAGGTCTGCCTGGCCAATGTTACCAGGGTCGACGGTATCTACAACACGTGGACTCTCGTAGATGACATTAGGATCAAGAATCAGGAATATCGAGTTGCGCTTCCGGTGATCCATAAGGTCAGGCCTTTCCAGGCCGCCTCCGCGGCAGCGCCTGCCGACAGGCCGCACCGCGAGCCAGAGCGTTAGCACGCCCTGACAGTCAGAGCACACTCGGGAGCAGGAGCAGCAATTGCCGGACGATTTGGACACGGTTAAGCAAACAGACATCGACCTGCAGGATACCGCCGATGCCCTGTACTCTCGCGGGATGACGCACTACCGGCGACGCGAGTGGCAGGAGGCGAGGGAGAGCTTTCTTCGGCTCAAGTCCATCTCGCCCGAACGTCGTGGGGTGGATGCCCTGCTGAACGAGGTTGATCTCTTTCTGCAGTTGGAAGCCATGCAACCAGAGCAGCCCGCCGAGGCTCCGACCACCAGTCCTGAGACCACACTCCCGGAAATGAGCGTGCCCGCAGCCCCTGAACCCTCTGCCGCTCTGCCAGGCCCCACAGTGGCTCGGCGCCGCTCTCCGGCCGCGGTGATTCTGATCCTGGCAGCCCTGCTGATGGTTGCCTTCATCGTTCTCTACGCCACCGGGGTCCTGGACCAGATACTGGGCACGCAGCGGCAGGCGCGGGTAGAGGTCCTGGTGAACCAGGGCCGTGCCGCGCTGAACGTGGGTGATTATGACCGCGCCGCGGCGCTCTTTGGCGAGGCTCTCGGACTGGCACCGACCAATGAAGAAATCAAGACCTGGTATATGAAGGCCCAACGCTATCAGCAACTGGCCTCGCTCTATGAACAGGCTCAAGTAGACATCGCTGGACAACGCTGGGATGCTGCACTGGAAAAACTGGAACAAATGCTGGCCATCGATCCCAGCTACCGTGATGCCACTGCAAAAGTCGACTTTGTCAAAGCCCAGCGGACGCTGGACGCCCGGTTTGCGCAGGCCAAAACCGTGTTCGACAGCGGCGACTGGGCAGAAACGGTCAAGCTGCTCGAACCACTCCGAGAGGAGGCTCCCGACTTTCGCCCTGACGAGGTCCAGCAGACGCTCTTCTTCGCTCATTTCCGTATCGGTGTGGACCTCCTGGCCTCTTCGGGCGACTCGCTTGAGTCAATAGGCCAGGCCATCCAGAGTCTGGACAGGGCACTGGCCATCTTCCCCACCGACCCTGCCGCACTCGAGGAGCGCAGATTGGCCGACCTCTACCGTCAGGCCCGGCTTTCCTTCAATCAGAAGGACTGGCCGCAGGCCGTGCTCACCCTGAAGCAGATCCAGTCGGTCAGACAGGACTATATGGGCGGCAGAGCAGTAGTCATGCTGTGCACTGCCTATCTGAACCTCGGTGATGCCTACTATGCCAGCCGCAACCTGGCCGAAGCGTTGGAGCAGTACAGAAGCGTCCTGGCAATCACCGGCTGCGACCATGTCGAAGCGGCGATGAAGGAGCGCGAGGTCTACGCCATTCTCTACCCGCCTACTCCGACACCGACCAACACCCGCACCCCGACGCGCACGCCTCGCGCGACACTCACTCCAACAATGACTGCTACTCCGATGCCGACCGCGACATCCGCCGGTCCGCCTCCCCCGCCGCCGACTGTGCAGCCGTTCCCGACGCGCTAGTAGCGGGAGCAACAATGGCAGCCCTTTCCCTGCCTGACCGAAGGTCGAACGGAGGACAGGCCGCCCCCAGGCCCATCACCGTGCTTCCTCGCTGGCGCAGGCGCATCGCTCAGTTGCTGGCTATCCTGGCTGTCTATACACTGCCGTTGCTGGCGCTGACACGACAGCCAACCCAAACGGACATCTGGCTCCAGACCGGGATCGCTCACCAATCGGTGCACCGGGTGGCGGTCGGTGCAGGAACACCTCCAACCACTTATGCCCTGCTGACTCAGGGGGGTATCAAGCGCAGCTCCGACGAAGGCATCACCTGGCTCGCCGTCGATGGCGACCTGCCCTTTGAACGTTGGGGGCAGATTCGCATCGAGGCCCTCGCGCTTGATCCCTTGCATCCCGACCTGCTCTTGTCAGGAATGGCCGGACGCGACGCGCGCGACCCGGCCAGGAGCGCCGGGCTGTATCTGTCCGTTGATCAGGGGCACACATGGCAGGCTCCGGGCCGGGTTTTTGCCGGCCAACAGGTTCAAGCCATTGCCATCTGCACCCCTCCTCATAGCCGCTACATCTGCGTCGCGACTGATGCGGGGATCTACTGCACCGAGCTGACCGACGACGGGGTGCGGCCCGCTGCCAACGTAGCGTGGCACCGCCTCGACTGGCGCGGATCAGATGCCAGGATAACGACCATGGCCATGTCACCAGCCAACGCGAGCTTGCTCTTTGTTGGTACCGACAGCCTGGGGCTATATATTACTCGCGATGCTGGCAGCACCTGGTCAGCAGTGCCGCTCGACAACGCGGCGCTGCGCGTCAATGACTTGATGATTGCCACCGCCAACGCCGACTGGGTATACGTGGCCACGGACTGGGGTGTCTACAGGTCGACCGACGGAGGCGCCTGGTGGGAACTTGCACCCGGCCTCCCCGCCAACAGGCCCGTTCTGGCTCTGGCGGGCGATCCGCGCAGTGCACGAGTCCTGTACGCCGGCCTCGACGGCAGCGGAGTCTACCTCACCGTTGACGGAGGGTCGAGCTGGCGCGAGCTCAAGACCGGCATCGGAAACGCCCGGGTGTCTTCGCTGGTCGTCGACCCGACCGATCCCCGTATTGTGTGGGCAGCCACTGCCGAGGGTCTCTGGCGGTATGTGCACCAGGCCGATCCTCTCGAGGCACCAGCCCCTGGCGCCACTGAGGCTGCTTCGCCTGCTCCCATCGACACAGAGACGCCTGAGGCGAGCGCCACAGCCAGACCGACCCAGACCATCACCTCCACGCTGACGGCCACTGCCCTCCCGCCGACGCCGACGAGCACGCCTGCGCCTACCTTCACACCCACGCCGAGCCCGACAGTGCCTACGGCTACGCCCGCACCGACGCACACCACCATCGCTAGCCCTACGCCGATCCCGCTGCCGACGGAAACACCCACGCAGATCCCAACGGCGACGGACACGCCCCGCCCGATTGTGCCCACAGCCACCCTGGTGCCACGGTAATGCAACAAAGGCAAGAAATGGCCAGCAGACATCCGGCCGAGCCAACCAGATACTTTGACCTGGTTCTGCGCAGCGAGCGCTTTGTGGGCCTACCCGCCAAGCTGGCGATGCTTCTCATCGGCCTTTATGTGCTGCGCTCTGCGGCGCAGATGTCAACGCAGCAGCTCCTGGCCGTTGGAATCGTCCTTTACGCCATCTCGACCCTCTACTTCGCCTTCCTGCTGTTCGCGCGTCCCCGGGAGGTGGAACGTCTCGGGCGCGGTGTTTTCTTCACCTTCTATCTGCTGGACATCGCACTGGCCGCGTTGATCATCTACGTGTCCGGTCCAGCCTCCGATTCGCTCTTTCTTCTGGTGCTCCTGGCATTCAAGTCGGTTTTGTACTACCCGCTGTGGCACGACGTGTTCTTGTTCACACTGGCCCTCGGACCGCTGGCCCTCGCCATCCTTCGGCTGAACCTCCAGTCATGGAACTTTGTGGCGGATCCCTTCGTGTTGCGGCGGTACCTCCTGCTGCTCTCCGCTGTGCTGGCTTCGCTCTACCTGAGCTGGCTGAACGAGCACAGCCAGACCCTCCAGGTGCGCCTTCGCCGGAGCCTGGACGAGCGCACCGCGGATCTCGACAGCAAGACACGCGCCATGCAGCAGATGGCCACCAGCCTCGGCAATCGCGTGCTCGAGCTGCGAACGCTCCAGGAGGGCGTCAAGGCCATCAACTCGGCACTGGCACTGGAAGACGTCCTGCGACTCATTGTGGCCAACGCTTCCCAGGTGCTCGAAGGCGCCCGGTGCTCCGTCGCGCTGCTGGACGAGTCACCGGAGCGAGTTACCTCCACCGCTGCCAGCGACGGCAGAACCGCGTCTCTGGCCGAGTTGGATCATGCGGCGGTGAGCTGGATGGCCGGGAGGGGAGAGCCCCTCATGATCGAGGACCTGCGGCACGACGAGCGCTTTGACCTCCAGGGGCTGCCGCTTGCCTCGGCCATCGGCGTTCCGCTCCTCCTCGATGAGCAGGTGATTGGTGCGTTGATCGCCACCAGCATCGAGCCGCGGGCTTTTTCCGGCGAGGACGTGAATCAGCTCAACGCTTTCGCCGATCAGGCCGTGGTAGCGGTCAAGAACGCCAGACTGTACGAGCAGCTCGTTCAGGAGCAGCGGGAGACCGAGCGCGTGTACCAGCACGTCCAGGAACGGAGAAACGAGCTCGAAGCCATTCTGCGTGCCATTGGCGACGCGGTGATCGTGGCCGACGCCCAGTTGAACCTGCTATTGATGAATCCCGTGGCCACACGCATCTTTGGCGTCAAGCCGGACGTTACCAGCAGCATGCCGCTGTCGCAGGTTATCCAGCATCAGGATCTCAACGAGTTGCTCGTCTCCGCCTTGAACGGCGAGCACGGAGAGGCGCTCGTGAAAGAGATCCTTCTGCCTTCGGCCGACGGCCAGTCATCTCCGACCCTGCAGGCACTGGCTTCGCCAATCCAGGCGGCAGACGGACTGCCGCGTGGTGTCGTGGTCGTGCTCAGGGATGTCACCAGCCAGAAGGAACTGGAGCGTATGAAGTCCAGTTTTCTCTCTGTGGTTTCGCACGAACTGCGCACCCCTCTGCACTCGATCAAGGGGTTCGTGGACATCATCCTGATGGGCAAGACCGGCGAAATCAATGAGACCCAGACTGACTTTTTGCGCACCGTTCGCCAGCAGACAACTCACCTGCAGAACCTCATCGACGACCTGTTGGAGTACTCCCGGCTCGAGTCGGGCCAGGTCAAGCTGCGGCTCTCTGAAGTGTCTCTGACCGAAGTCGCGAACGCGGTGATTGACAAGCTCAAGCCTCTGGCCGACCAGGGCCAGATCCGTCTGTTGAACAAGCTGCCTTCCCGCCTCGCTTCGGTGGAAGCGGATCGCCTGCGGCTGGAGCAGGTGCTGACGAACCTCATCGACAACGCGATCAAGTTCACCCCGCCCGGCGGAGCGATCACTGTGTTGGGCAAGGACCTGGGTGCCGACTTGCAGATTAGCGTGAGCGATACCGGCATCGGTATCCCGGCGTCCGCGCTGGAGCGAATCTTTGACCGTTTCTTCCAGGTAGACAGCAGCGCCTCGCGGTCATACCGCGGAACGGGGCTCGGGCTCACCATCTGCAAGCACATCGTGGAGCATCATCGCGGCAGAATCTGGGCCGAGAGCGAGCCAAACAAGGGTAGCACCTTCCACTTTGTGCTGCCCAAACGTCTCTCGGCCAAAGACGACGAGCTGCTGCTCGATTTCCTCGTTCTCCCCAAGTCCCGCAAGCGCAGGGGCAACAGCGCCCACTAGTACTGGCCGGGCCGGCGTCGCCACCGCAAATGGCCTTGCCAGCGCAGTTCCGTCTCCCTCTTGCCCGCCCCGTGCCAAGCAATCGAACATAGTTGAAGAGATATACATCTCTTCTGCTTGACGCGAGTGGCAGATGTGCGTATTGTTAGCCGTCGCCGGAGGAGCGTTCATCTACCATTAATCTCATCCCGGTACAATGCAGGTGGTCCGGTACAGTGGTAGCTAACCCAAACGCCCGGACTTGGCCGGAGGTCAAACTCGATGGCGCTCTATGTGCGCAAGACAACTGAAGCAGAGGACAGGCAGCTCAGAACATGGAGTGCCGGGAAGGACCCGACACTGAGACACCGAGCCAAGGTAGTGCTGCTCTCGAGCCAGGGCTACCGTGTTCCTGAAATCGGCCCGCTACTGGGCTCTCATCCGGCCAATCTCCGCAAGTGGATTCACCGCTTCAACCGGGACGGCTGCGACGGACTGCGTACCGTCCGCTCCGGCGGTCCCCGCGTTCGCATCTCTTCACAGCAACGTTCCGCAATTGTCAATCTCGCCCGGGCACGTCCCAGAGAGATGGGTCTTAACTTTACGAGCTGGACACTACACCGTCTGGCCCAGCAAGCCGTCAAGGCGGGGATCGTCGACCGCATCAGCCACGAGTACGTGCGGCAGATCCTGCTACAGGCCGGATATGAAGGTCGAGGGGATAAGAGTCTGCACCAATGAAAATCGCACTGATTGCACCCAAATGGAACAAGAAGGCCAATGACTATCCCCCTCTTGGCCTGGCCTATCTCGCGGCGGTAATGGAGCAGTCCGGCCACGAGACCAGGATTTTTGACCTGTCCTTGGACCCGGATTCGTCGCTCGAGGCAGATGCCGATTCCATTGTTGCCTTCGATCCACAGCTCGTCGGCATCACCGCTATGACCAGCCTGTACCAGAGTGCGCTCGAGACGGCCACTCTTCTCAAAGCCAGGCTGGGGCGGCCCATCGTAATTGGCGGCCCTCACGCCACGATGTTCCCCGAGCGTCTGCTCACCGAGTCGCCAGTGCTCGACTATGTCGTGCGCGGCGAGGGCGAGTTGACACTGCGTGAACTGGTGGAGGCACTCGAAGGCCAACGGGACCTCTCTTCGGTGGCCGGGCTAACCTATCGTGTCCGCAGCGAGGTAGTCTCAAACCTGGACCGAGAGCTTCTCGCCGATCTCGACAGCCTGCCTTTCCCGGCGCGCCAGCACTTTGACCTGAGCCGCTACGGTCTGCGCACTCCGCAAGGCCAGCCGATGGTCACTATCCTCTCGAGCCGGGGCTGCCCCTACAATTGCAGCTACTGCTTCAAAGGGATCGTGGGACGCACCTACCGCCATCGCAGCCCGCAGAACATCATCGCTGAGATCAAGCAGGTCATCGGCCAGACAGGAATTCGCAGCTTGTACTTCATTGATGATCTCTTCACCGCCGACGTCAAACGGCTTTCGGAGCTGATGGAACTGATGATCGCTGAGAAACTGGACATCCGCTGGCAGTGTCTGGCCCGTGTTGACCGGGTAACCCCCGAGGTTCTCAGGACAATGTACGCCGCCGGCTGCCGGCGAATCCATCTGGGTATCGAGTCCGGAAACCCGGATGTTCTCAAACAGATCAGCAAGGGCATCAAGCTCGACCAGGTGCGCCAGACAGTGCGCTGGGCCAAGGATGCCGGGATTCAAGTCAAGGGTTATTTCATGCTGGGGCTGCCAGGCGACACCGAGGCCACCATGCAGCAGACCATTGATCTGGCGGTCGAGCTCGACCTGGAAGAGGCCATGTTCAGCCTGACCACCCCCTTTCCCGGAACGCGCCTGTGGGACGAACTGGTCAAACGACATCCAGAGACAGAGTACAACCAGGACTTTACCCGGGCCTACTACTACTCCAACTCGGACGAAGAGGTCGTTCCTTTCTTGAACGTATCAGAAGTATCCAATGAAGTCCTGGGGGAGTGGATGCGCAAGGCGCACGATGCTCTGGCCGCCGCCAAGGCGCGAGACGCGTACCGCAATGCCTTCGGTTCTCGCCTGGGGCCAGTGCTGTGGCGATTGGCCCGGGTGCCGCCCTTGCGTGCCCTTGGCCGGCGAATGGTGAGACTCGGGCTCTTTCAGCGCTTTGCCAGCATGCGCACCAGAGAGGTCAAGCTATGGTCATGACCAGGGTGCGCCGTCTCGCAGAGCACTACTCGCGCCGGGCGGAGAACCTGGCCAAGTGGGTTTCCTACCGTACTGGCATGACGCGCCTGTACACCTACCCGGATCGCATGTACATCGAGTCCACCAACATCTGCAACCTGCAATGCGTGATGTGCCCTAACGGATTGGGGCAGTTGGAGCGCCAGAAGGGATACATGGATTGGGATCTCTTTACGCGCATCGTTGACGAGATGGCACCCCACGTCCAGACGACCACGCTCCACATCTGGGGTGAGCCGCTCTTGCACCCGCGCATCTTTGACATGATCGCTTACTGCACCAGCCGTGGTCTGCACAGTGAGATATCGACCAACGCCACGCTGCTTACCGAAGAGGCCAGCCACAAGATCCTCGCTGCCGGTCTGGGAGCCATCTACCTCTGCCTTGATGGGGCAACGCGAGAGACCTACGAACAGGTTCGGCGCCGTGGCGACTTTGAGCAGGTGCGTGCCAACATCCTGCGTTTCGTCGAGCTGAAGAATCAGGTCGGCGGAGGGCCGCGGGTGAGTCTCCAGATCATCAACATTCGTCCCACCGCCGCGGAAGTGGAACAGTTCAAGGCCATCTGGACGATTCCCGGCGTGGACCGCGTGCACATCAAGGCCTTTGACTCCTGGGGTGGGCAACTGCAGGAGATCAGTGATCTGCGCTCGGCCGACGACCGCGTGCAGCTCCCACCCAAGCGCTATCACTGCCCGAACCTGTGGTATCACGTGCACATCTACTGGGATGGCTCGCTGGTCTGCTGTGACCGCGACTTTAACGCCCTGAACCCGCTCGGCAACGTCAGGGACGGCGTGATGAAGGCCTGGAACGGCCCGCGGATGATCGAGCTCAGACGGAAACACCTCTCGGGGCGTCTGGATGACGTACCCTCCTGCAGCAAGTGCGTGGAGTGGAGCTGGTGGAAGCCCACGCCATTCTCGTCCCACGGCAATGCGCCGCAGCATTGAAGGATTCTAGATGCGCAGGCGGCTTGAAAACCTGCTGCCAGTGATGGTTGTGTTGCTGGCGGCGCTGGTACGTTTCTGGGGACTGGCCAGAGAGAGCATCTGGCTCGACGAGGCTACCAGCATCATGATCGCCCGAATGGACGTGCGTACCCTGATCGTGTGGGTGGCGGCGGACATTCATCCGCCGCTGTACTACCTGCTGCTTCACGCCTGGGTCGCGCTGGGCCAGAGCGAGTTCGTGGTACGGTCGCTGTCGGTGTTGTTCGGTGTGGGGACGGTGGCGGTCACCTGGGCGCTGGCCCGTGAGCTTTTCGATTCTCGAGTGGCCCTGTTCTCCGCGCTGCTCCTGGCACTGTCTCCCCTCCACGTGTTCTACTCGCAGGAGGCAAGGATGTACGTCGCCGCCGCGATGTGGAGCACCCTGGGCAGCTACCTGCTCTTGCTGGCACTGCGCCGCGGCTCGCGCGCCTACTGGCTGGGCTACTTCCTGGCCAACACGCTCGCCCTCTACACGCACTACTTTGCCGCCTTTGCGCTGCTGTTTCAGGCGCTCTACGCTCTGTTGCACGTCTGGAAAGGGCAGGCACGGCCAACACCGGCGCTCCGCCGCTGGCTCTGGAGCACGGCCGGGATTGGCATCGCCTTTCTTCCCTGGCTGCCAACGCTGGTCCGCCAGGTGCTGGGCGGCGGAGGGGGCTGGGTCGAGAGAGCCATTGGCCGGCCTTCCGCGATGTCCCTGGTCGACACCTGGCTTCAGTTCAGCGTTGGTCTGGAGGGTCATCTCTATCCGGCCGCTTTGCGCCGCATAGCCTATCTGCTCTTTGCCGCCCTCCTGTTGAGCGCAGTGATCGCCGCGCTTCACTCCCGCGGGGACGGCGCCCCGGCTCGCTACAGAGATGGTGTGCTGTTCTGCGTTGGTTCTGTTGTCCTTCCCCTCGGCCTGATCTGGCTTCTGTCGCAGTGGAAGCCAATGTACACCATACGCTACCTGCTGGCCTTCCTTCCTCCCTACTATATCTGCGCCGCCGCGGGCCTGCGCAACCTGCGGTGGAAGGGCTTGCAGCTTGTCACAGCATTCACTTTGCTGCTGATCCTGACTGCTGGCGTCTGGTACAACTACCAGGCGCCGCAAAAGCCGGACTGGCGCAGCGCGACAGCATACGTCGTTGCCCGAGTTCAGCCCGGCGATGTGGGCCTCTTCTCTCCGCGCTGGAACTACAAGCCGTTCGACTACTACGCTCCCGGGCGCCTGGAGCTCGATCTCGACTTGCCGGTGCCGACCACCGCAGAAGCGGCTCAAGCCGCGGTCAACGACATCAGCCAGCGGTTCAAGCGGGTCTGGTTCTTCTGGGAGGAGGATCACTACGGCGACCCGCAGGGCATTGCCAAGAGACTTCTCGATCAGCGTCTCCGCGTCTTGGAGACAACTCAGTTTCCCGGCGTTGGCTCGGTGATCCTCTATCAAGTTCCGGGTGTGCAGTAGCATGGCCGCTAGCGCGCGCGTCGGCGAGATCCCTGTGAGCAGTGCCCGCAGAGTCCTGCTGGCTATCATCATTCTTGGGGCGGCACTGCGCCTGTTCCAACTGGGAGCCGAAAGCTTCTGGTTCGACGAGGCATACAGCGTCTGGGTGGCGCGCCACAGCCTGGTGTGGCAGTTCTCACTCAGCATGCAGCGCATCTTTCCGCTTCTGTACTATGTGCTGCTCCACTTCTGGCTGCGCCTCGGATCATCAGAGCTCGTCGTCCGAGCCCTGTCCGCCCTGGTCGGAATCGGCTCCATCGCTGCACTCTACGCTCTGGCTCGTGACCTGTTTGACCGACGCACGGCGCTGCTCAGTGCCTTCTTCCTGGCCGTGTCGCCGCTCCACCTCTGGTTCTCGCAGGAAGCCCGCATGTACATCCTCGCGGCCGGGCTAGGTATATGCTCCGCTCACTGTCTGCTGTTGGCGTTACGAACCTACGCTCAGCCAGGCTCTGAGCAACGCCGGCGCCCCTGGCTGTGGCTAGGCTACATTGTGAGCACGGCTTTGGCCGTGAACGCCCACTACTTTGCCCTTTTCCTGATCCCCTTCCACAACCTCTCCGTGCTCTACGTGCTCCTTCGGAAGCGGCCGGACCGGTCGCTGCTCTGGCAATGGTTCCTGTGCCAGGCCGCGGTAGGTCTGCTCTCTCTGGCGGGACTGGCCGGCGTGTTCAGTGACGAGTCTCGTTACTGGTGGAGCCTGCTCGATGCGCTGCACGGCGCTCCCCGTCTGGGGGATCTGCTGCGCCTGCTCTTCCATTTTAGTCTCGGCACGACCGTCGAGAGCTCCCTTCTGCTCAAGGCAGCATTGCTTGCCTTCGGTGGCTGCGCTGCCTGGTCTGTGCTTCAGGTTCGGAATGGCCGCCTCCGTCTCCACATCGATGAGGGGTTGTTGTTCACCCTGCTCTACCTGCTGGTACCCCTGGGAACGGTCTTTGTCTATTCCCAGGTCCGCTCTTCCTGGGTGCTGCGTTACCTTTTCCCCTTCCTGCCGCCCTACTGTATCCTGCTGGCGCGGGGGTTGCTGAACCTGCCAGCGCGCCTGCCCAGAATCGTACTGGCGCTGGTATTGCTCCTGCTCACCCTGTGGCCTCTGGTCAACACCTACCGCATACAGCAGAAAGAGGACTGGCGCAGCGCCGCCGCGCTCATCTCGCTCCAGGAGCAGCCAGGCGATGTACTGCTCACCGTTGACGAGGACATCTGGCTGCCCTTTGAACACTACTACACCGGATCCCTCTACTATCAGGGCATCAGCCGAGACATCACCGATCCCGACTTGCTCAGAGCCAGGGTCGGGCAGGCCGCACTGGCCAACCATCGCGTGTGGCTACTGCTCAGCCACACCAACAACGTCTTGCTGAAGGATGTGCTGCGGCAGTTTCCCAACAGTCGGATGGTCCTGGAGCAGCACTTTTTGAACGTCGAGGTGGACTTGTTCAACCTGAGCACAACGAACGGGGGCGGAAGCTAGAATGCTGCGCTGGATTCAGAAGCATCACCTGGTCCTGATTCTTCTCCTGGGGTTGGCGTTTGCTCTTCCGCTGCTGAATGCGCATCTCGTGCCGGCGGGAGACAACTCGACCTACCTCGTGCTGGCCCAGTCCCTGGCCACAGGCCAGGGATACCGGATGATCAGTGATCCCCGGGCGCCCCAGATGGGCCTCTACCCGCCTGGCTACTCGCTCCTGCTGGCCGGCGTGACGCTGGCAACCAGTACAACGGCCAACCTTCTTGAGGCTATCCTGCCCTCCAAGATCCTGTCGGTGTTCCTCTACCTGGCCACGGTCGCCCTCGTCTACCTGCTGCTGTTGCCGCGCAGCCGGCTGCTGGCAGCTCTCACAGCACTGGCCGCGGCCGTCAATCCGGCCATCCTGCATTTCGCCACCGAAGTGGGCACCGAACTGCCCTACCTGCTGCTGTCACTGGCCTGCCTGTGGGCCTACGACCGCTATGTTCGCCGAGAGAGCTGGCGGCAGCTCGGCCTGACGGCCCTGCTGATTGTTCTGGCTTTCTACGTGCGCAGCATAGCCCTGGCCATTGCCGTTGCTCTGGCCCTGCATCTCGTCCTTCGCCGGCGTTTCGGTCAGGCAACAGTGCTGCTGCTGGTTGTCGGTGTGCTGGTTCTGCCCTGGTTCGTGCGCGGAGCGTCCCTGCCCGATACGGGCACCTCCGTAGGCCTCGGTCGCGGCTACTTTGACCTCTACTTTACCAGTGATCCCTATGGTACCGCCCCCGCCAGCTTGTCGGATTGGACCACCCGCCTGTTGCAGAACGTGTCTAGCTATGTGCTTGATATCTGGCCGAACACCGTCTTTCCACACGCGTCGCGCCTGGTTTCGCTCCTTGGCACTGGCGGAACGATTCTGGTCAGTCTGATCACGGTCCTGATCGCTTACGGTTATGTGCTCGAGCTCAAACGGCGCTCAGCAACCGAGTGGTACGCCGGGCTGTTCTTCCTCTCCTGCGTTACCTACATGTGGGCCCAGAGCCGACTCATCGTGCCGATCATCCCCTTCGCCATCTACTACTTGTTCGTCGCCGCCCAGCATCTCCTTGAGCGGCTGGTGTTTCGGCCGGCCGCGGCCAGACCGGCATCCGACTCGACCAAAGCGACGCCTCGCGAGAGGACCACCGGCCTGGTTCTCGGTCTGGGCTGCGCAGTCTTGGTCGCCTCCGCACTGGTGGTCGAGGTGCGCCGGGTGCAGACGAACGTCTGGTACGGCTGGCATCAGCCTCTGCAGGTGTACTACTCGCCCGACCCGGAATGGGACCATTACCTTCAGGCGATGGAATGGATCAAAGCCAACGGGGAGGCCTCGAGCATCGTTATGTGCCGCAAGGCCGACCTGATGTACATCGTCACCGGCCTACAGGCACTGGAGTACCCCTACTCCTACGAGCCGGCTGACCTCAAGAGTGCCATCGCTGACAACAAAGTAGACTACCTCATTGAGGATGCCTTCTCCTGGACTGGCACGACGACGCTCTATCTGCAGCCTGCGCTGTCCGCCTGGCAGCAGGCCGAACCGCAGGCACTGTCCATGATGTTCGAAACCGAGGCGCCCGTAACGCGTGTGTGGCGCAGCGAGAAACCCAATTAGGAGGAAGTTCGAAAATGAATCCCAAGATCTTGCTGTTCGTCGCCATTTTCCTGGCGGCGGTAGGCCAGTTGCTGATGAAGACCGGCCTGAATCAGCTCGGGGGCCTGACCCAGATCAATCTGTCCGTGTTCTTCAAGATGATCTTTCAGCCCTTTGTTTTCTCGGGCATCATGAGCTACGGCTTTGGCTTCATCGCCTACCTCTT
This sequence comes from Chloroflexi bacterium ADurb.Bin180, assembly GCA_002070215.1. Taxonomy (NCBI): domain Bacteria; kingdom Bacillati; phylum Chloroflexota; species Chloroflexi bacterium ADurb.Bin180. The sequence continues at coordinate 81,769 of MWCV01000003.1, forward strand.
TGCGCTGACCAAGCTCGACCAGAGCTATGCCTACCCGATGTTCGCCCTGGGCTATGTGATCGTGCCGGTGTTCAACTGGGTTGTCTTCCACGAGCCCTTTTCCGTGCTGCGGCTCGTGGGCATTTTCCTGGTGCTGGGCGGAGTGACCCTCATCAGCCGCTAGGGGCGTAAACCATGCCCGTCAGCATTGGTATGGACAATCGAATGACTCGTAGGGCGCGCTCTTCCGGGATGCGTGCTCACCTGTTCGCGCTGGCGGGCTTGGCTCTGCTGAGCGTCGTTCTGACCTACCCGCTGATCATTCATCTTGGCAGCAGAATACCGGGGCCTCCTGCTCCCGGTGACAACCTGGAGTACGTCTACAAGGTGTGGTGGTTCAAGCACGCGCTGTTTGAGCTCAGTCCCGCCACGCCCTTTTTCAACCCGAACGCCTTCTATCCCTTTGGCTATCCCGTGACCCTGTCGGAGACCACGCTCTCCAATACGATACCAGCGCTGCCACTGACCCTCGTCTTCGGTGAAGTGGTCGCCTACAACCTCACCCTGCTGGCGTCGTTCATTCTCTCTGCCCTGGGGATGTACCTGCTGGTGTTCGGCTGGACGCACTCGCGCTCAGCCGCGTTTGTGAGCGGCATGATCTTTGCCTTTTGCCCGTACCGCCTTTCCCATATGGGCGCGGGGCATCTCCCGCTAATGGGTACGCAATGGCTGCCCTTCTTGCTGCTCTTCCTTGACCGAATGGTCACCCACGGGCGGCGAAGGGATGCGGTCCTGGCTGCCCTGTTCTATGTCCTGGGCGCTCTATCGGCCTGGTACTATGCCTACATCTATGCGCTGGCTGGGCTGGTCTTTGTGCTGCTCAGAGCCCGCCTCTGGCGGAAACTGCTTTTCACTCGCCGGTTCGTCATTGCTTCAGTCACCTTCGGTGTCATCTGCCTGGTGCTCCTCGGCCCGCTGGTCTGGCCGGTCACCCGGTTGTGGAGCCAGGGTAGCCGCCCGGGGTCGCTCAAGTATGTGGACAGCTTTTCCGCCAGTCCTCTGGATCTGGTCTATCCCAACGTACTGCAACCGCTCTGGGGGACCGCCCTCTTGCGTTGGTACAGCCAGAACCCAAACGAGAACAACCTCTACCTGGGGTTGGTTCCACTGCTGCTCACGGCGGTGGCCCTGGTGTCGGTCCGGCGACGTCGTGCCACTTCTTCGTCGACCGGTCGGCAGAAGGACGACGGTCGGCGCCGCCTGGTTTCTGCGATAGCCTGGATGACGGTGGTCTTTCTGGTACTGGCTCTGGGGACAACCCTCCACGGCAAGTGGGGGCCGCTGTACATTCGCGTTCCGGCATCTGTCGAGCGGGTATTCACCGCGGGGATGACGCTGCTCACCAAACATCTGGCGCTCTACCCCATTTCTTCCTACAGCCTGCGCGTTGAGGACCACATCTTTGTGCCATTGCCAACTCTGCTGTTGTACCTGTTCTTGCCGTTCTTCAATGCCATGCGAGTTTGGACCAGAATGGCCATCGTGTCGATTGCCGGGGTGGCCATACTGGCCGGGTTTGGCTGGGCGTGGCTCTCCGGCCGGATTGCCACGGCTCGACCAGACAGCCGCCTCGCGACTCGCGTTGGTCTGGCCCTCGCAGCGGGGCTGATCGTGCTCGAATTCGCCGCCTTTCCGTTCGCTCTGGGCATGACCACTGTCTCCGCCAGACCAGTGGATCAGTGGCTCGCCACCCAGCCAGGAGACTGGTCAGTGATGGAGCTGCCACTGAGCAAGGGGCTCTCGGGCCGTGCCCTCTACGCACTGCGCACCCACGGCAAAAGGACCAGCACCGGCTATGGCACCTTCTTTCCGCAGGCGTTCAACGAGGCGCGGCCAGTGCTCGAGTCCTTTCCCAGCCGCGAGTCGCTCGAGCTGCTGCAAGGCTGGAACGTACGTTACGTGTTGCTTGGTTCCCGAACCTACGGTCAGGCCTGGCCCGCTCTGGAGCGCGCCTGCAACGATTCTCCCGGGCTGCGCTATGCGCTGGCCGTGGAAGACGAGCCAGTGTATTCGGGCGATCGGGTGTTGCGCTGGCTTCCCGGGACCGAGCCAGCGTTCCTGGTAGACCTGATCTATGTGTACGAGGTGCTGTAGCATGAACGGCCTGCTCCGTCTTGTCAGACAGCACAAACACCTGCTGATCGGGCTGGCACTGGGCCTGCTTGCTCTCCTGACCATCGTCGCCACACTGGGCGACATTGGCCTGACCTGGGACGAGCCGCTCTACATCAAGGCCGCGCGTGGCTACATGTCCTGGCTCGGCTTGCTGCGACGCGACCCGACCAATGCGCTGAGCGACTCTGTTATCGTCCGCTGGTGGGTTCAGGATCCGACCCTGGAACTGCACCCTCCCCTGGGCAAGCTGCTTTCGGGACTGACCTGGGCCGCCTTTCGCACCGTGGTGGGCGACATCTCCGCCCACCGCCTGGCCAACGCAGGACTTTTCTCCCTGCTGGTGGCGATGGTGTACTGGCTGGTGAGTTCGGCCTACGGAACACCCAGTGGAGTGTTCGCCTCGCTGGCCCTGCTGCTGATGCCACGGATGTTCTTGCACGGGCACCTCTCCAACATCGACACGACCGTGGCCATCACCTGGTTCGCCGCCGTGTACCTCTTCTGGCTCCTTGCCGCAAAAGAGGCCGACCGAACCCGGATCTCGGTGAGCACCAACCTCCTGACCGTCTTGACCGGAATGGCCTTTGGTCTCGCGCTGGCCACCAAGATGAACGCCGTTGTTCTGCCCGTCGTTTGGCTGGCCTGGCTGCTGGCCTTTGACCGCAGCTTTCGCTCGCTGCTCAGGCTGGCGCCGATCGGCGTGGTAGGCGTAGCCACATTCGTCGCCCTGTGGCCCTGGTTGTACCACGACACGCTGAACCGTCTGCTGTACTACTTCTTCATGGCCTCGCGTTTCAAAGACCGCCCGCAGTACTATCTCGGGCAGACGCTGCCTCACGTGCCGTGGCACTATCCTCTGGTGATGACGCTGGCTGTGGTGCCGCTCATCGTCACTGTGCTGGGTATGCTGGGCCTGGTGAAGGTCCTGCACTCCAGGCCGGCCGACCGCGTCGGCTGGCTGCTCATTCTGAACGCGGCTCTGCCCTTGCTGGTCGCGGCTTCGGGCATTCAGGCGGCGTACAGCGGCGAGAGGCATTTCATCCCGGCCTATCCCTACCTGGCCTGCCTGGCTGGCATTGGCTTTGGCACTCTGGCCAGGACCCTGACCCGGTCCTGGGAGCGCACGCGCGGAGCGCCGCTCAGCCAATGGGCGCGCCGCTGGCTGTGGCTGGCGCTCTTGCTCCTATTGCTGCCAACGGCAGTGACCATCGCGCGGCTGCACCCTTACGAGCTCTCTTACTACAGCGAGGCCGTCGGCGGGCTCCCCGGCGCCACGCAACTGGGACTGGAAACTACGTTCTGGTGCGAGACCTACCGCGATGCCCTGCCTTACCTGAACCACAACGCCGCCCGGGGCGCCTCCGTATGGGTCGAGAATCCCTACGTACTGCGGCTGTACCAAAGATCAGGCCTGCTCCGCGAGGATCTGCAGATCACCGGCGGGGATACGGTGAGCCCCTTCCAGGCCGACCTGGCGATCGTAGAGATGAGGCAGACCGGCTTCGCCTACACCCCGGAGGTGCAGGACCTGCTGAGAGACCGAACGCCAGTCTACACCCTCTCGCGATTTGGCGTCCCACTGATGCACATCCTGCTGATTGAAGGATACTAGCCATGGCACAAGGCCGCGTGCACCTGTCCCTCTCGCCCAAAACGCTCGAGCGAGTCATTCTGATCGCGCTTGTCTTGGCCACCGCAGTGGTGATGTACTGGCGCCTCGGCGAGGGCAGCCTCAGCGACTATGACGAGGCGGACTATGCGCAGAGCGCCCGCGAGATGCTGTGGTGGAATGACCTGAATACGCCGCGCTGGAATGGCATGGAGTTCTTTGACAAGCCGCCACTCAACATGTGGCTGACCGCGCTAGCCTACAAGGTCGTTGGCGTCAACGAGTTCGGCGCCCGGGTGGTCTCGGCTACGGCGGGCGTGCTGGTGATCCTCCTGGTGTACGCCATCGGCCGCAGTCTGTTCCACGGCCGCGCTATCGCCCTCGGGGCGGCCATTCTGCTGCTGACCATCAACAACAACCTCTACAGCCACGGCTACAACCTGGTGAGCCTGGCGCGAGTCGGCCAGCTCGATATGATGCTGATCCTGTGGATGTGCCTCGCTGTGTGGCTGGTCTGGCGAGCGGAACGCCAGCCTCGCGCCTTGATCTGGATGGGCGTACCCCTCGGGCTTGGCCTGATGACCAAGAGCGTCGCTGGCCTGATAGCCTACGGCATCGTCGGCCTCTATCTCCTGCTGAGAGGCAGGCCGGCCTGGTGGCGCAGGGAGACGCTGCTGGGCCTGCTGACCAGCGTACTCCTGGCAGCGCCGTGGCATATCGGGCAGTTGCTCATCTGGGGCCAGCACTTTTGGAACTCGTACATGGTCTCGCTCACCGTGGGCTATGTCACCGGCGATCAGGGGCATACCCGGGACATGCTCTTCTACCTGCGTACTATCCGGCAGGGATTTCCGGCACTCTACCCGGTCGTAGCGCTGGCCGTCGTCTATGGCCTCTACCGGGCGTTGCGCCACAAGGACAAGGCCTCGTTGCTGCTTCTGTGTTGGACGGTGGTACCCTTTGCCCTGTACAATGTGGGACGCAGCAAAATCGGCTGGTACATGATCCCCATCTACCCTGCTCTGGCACTGCTGACCATGCAGCTCCTGAGGCGTGTGGTGAAGGGCAAGGGCGCCCTGCTAGTAGCGCTGATCGCCACACTGGCCTTCAACCCCTGGCTTCCTGCGGCTAAGGACTTTAACCCGGGTGTCAAGGCGGTGGCGACCTACAGTCGCTACGTCCTTCAGCCAGGAGACATCCTGGTGAACTATTTCCCTGGGTCCTACTGGATCAGGCCGTCGGCCCTTTTCTACGCGGACCGTCCGCTCCTGCTGATCACGTCGGAGGATCAGTTGCGGGCCTACCTGGGCGCAATGGCCGGCTGCCGGAGTGAGCCAGGAGGAACGGCGTATATTCTGACCGACACACATTTCTGGGAGCCAGTGAAGGGACTCGGCAAGACCATTTATCAATCTGGCGGTTACTCGCTCATCGCCGTCGAAAGCGACACCGCCTGCAGGAGACCAGATCAATGACCAACGGCGTCTTTTTGTCCATCACCGCACCCTGTTACAACGAGCACGAGAACATCGAAAAGATGGTCTCTTACTGGCAAAGTGTCCTGCTCAAAGACGGCATCTCTGGCGAGATCGTTATCGGCGAAGACGGCAGCACCGATGGCAGCAAAGACATCCTGAGACGGCTGCGGGCCGAACAGCCCAACCTGATTGTGGTAGACCACCCGGAGAACCGCGGCTATGGCTATGCCCTGGGAAGCGCCATTGCTCACAGCCAGGGCGAGTACGTTCTCACCATCGACTCGGACGGGCAATTCGACGCGGCAGAGTACACCCTGCTGTACTCAGAGCTGAAGAAGGGTTTCGACGTGGTCACGGGCTACCGACACCGCAAACAGGATCGTCTGCTCCGCGTGATCGCCGACCGCTGCCTCAACCTGCTCATCCGCCTTCTCTTTGGGCTCGGGTTGCGCGACACGAACTGCGCCCTGAAGCTGTTCAAAGGCGATGTGGCTCGCCGACTGACCGTCGAGGCCAGAGGCTATCCTACACCCACCGAACTGCTGGTGCGGGCGCAGACTCTCGGCTATCGCATCGGTGAGACAGGCATAACGCACTATGAGCGTGCGGGCGGCAAGACCAAGCTAAAGGCGCTGCGCACGAGCTGGCAGATGCTGCTCTTTCTGTTCTACCTAAAGTACAAGCAGGCACTGTACCGGGCCAAGATCATCAACAGTTTCTAGAGTGCGTACGATCGGCGCACCACGGTGCCCGACAAGGAGGAAGCTTGACGCAAAAGCTAACCGGGGTCATTTTGGCTGCGGGCAAGGGGAGCCGCATTCAACCGCTCAATCTCTACCTGCCCAAGCCGCTTTTGCCCGTCTGCAACAAACCGATCATCCAGTACCAGCTCGAAGACATGCAGCGCATCGGCGTGCGCGACGTCATCATCGTGGTAGGGCACCTCAAAGAGGAGATCATCTCTTACTTTGGCGATGGTTCGGCGCTCGGCCTCAAGATCCGCTACGTCGAGCAGCAGCAGACTCTGGGCATTGCCCACGCCGTCGCGCAACTGGAGAGCCAGGTCAACACTCCATTCATCCTCTTTCTGGGAGACATCTTTCTCGTGCCGAAGGACCTGCAGATCATGGAGCGCATGTTCTGGGAGCGCCGGGCGGGAGCGGTGTTGGCCGTGAAGAAGGAGCCGAATCCCGAGTACATCCGGCGCAACTTTGCGGTCATCCTCCATGCCAGCGGCACCGTGACGCGGGTCATTGAGAAACCGCGCTACCTGGCCAACAACCTCAAGGGCTGCGGTGTCTACATCTTTGACCTGTCTATCTTTGATGCCATTCGTCGCACCCCGCGCACGGCGCAACGCGACGAATACGAGATCACCAACTCGATCCAGATACTGATCGACGACGGATTCCCCGTGTACCCGGCCGATGTCATCGAGTGGGACATGAACATCACCTTTGCCTGCGACCTTCTCGAGTGCAACCGCAGCCAGCTCGGCCGCCTGGGCAAGACCCAACTGGTGGGAGAGCACGCGGTTCTGCACCCCGGCGTAAAACTGCACGGGTCGGTGCTGGGAGACCGAGTGGTCGTGGATCAGCCGGTAGAGATCAAGGATTCGCTGGTCCTGCCAGGCACGCACATCAGCGGCACGCAACCCATCGAGGGGATGGTGCTGACGCCAGAGCTATCCATTGACTGCAAGAGCGCGCAGAAGGAGCCGGACCATGCGCTATAGCCGAGTCCTGGTCACGGGAGGCGCCGGTTTCATCGGTTCGCACCTGGTAGAACGACTCGTGCGCGATGGCATCGAGACCATCGTGCTGGACGACCTGTCGGTGGGCAAGCGGGAAAACCTCCCTCCCGGGGTTACCTTGATTCAGGGAGATGTCCGCGACCGCCAAGTGGTGGACGAAGCCGTATCGGGAGTGCAGGGTGTCTTTCACCTCGCGGCCCGCGTGAGCATTCGGGCCTCCATCGCCGGCTTTTACGACGACGCTGAGACGAACCTGATGGGCACCCTCAACGTGCTCAAAGCTTGTGCTTCGCGCAACGTGAACAAGCTGGTCTATGCGTCTTCTATGGCCGTCTACGCCGACGCGCCACGGCCCACACCCGTCCCGGAGAGCTATGACACCGCACCGCTATCGCCCTACGGCGTGGCCAAGCTCGCCTCCGAAAAGTACATCCGCCTTGTCTCGGCCCAGGCCGGCTTCAAAGCCGTGTCGCTACGCTACTTTAACACCTACGGACCCCGGCAGACCTTTACGCCCTATGTGGGAGTGATCACCATCTTTGCCCAGCGCCTGCTGCGCGGCGAGGCGCCAATCATCTTTGGCGATGGCCAGCAATGCCGCGACTTGGTCTACGTGGGCGATGTGGCCGACGCTACCTACCAGGCCATGATGACCGAAGTCACCGGAGAGGTGATCAACGTCGGCTCTGGCGAGGGGACCACCGTCAACCGCATTGCGGCGCTGCTCTGCGCGAGATTGAACCCTGGCATCCAGCCGGTCCATGCCGAAGAGCACGCCGGCGAAGTGCGCAACTCTATTGCTGACATTCGCAAGGCCCAACGCCTGCTGGGTTATGAGCCCAAGACCTGGCTCGAGGACCGGCTGGACGAGATCATCGCCTGGAATCGCGAACACCTGGCACAGGGGCGGCCAGGAGGTCAAGCCTAGGATGAGCGTCGAGTCTACCGCCGCAAAGCTGGACGCCGGCGCCAGTCCCACGCTTCTCATCATCCCGGCCCACAACGAGGCCAGGAACATCGGCCAGGTCCTGGCAGACGTCGCAGCGACGGGCCTCTCTCTCGCTGTTCTCGTGGTCGACGACTGCTCCAGCGACAACACGGCGCAGATTGCCGCCAGCCAGGGCGCTCGAGTGCTGCGCCTGCCCAACAACCTGGGCTACGGCGGGGCGGTGCAGGCCGGCTTCCGCTACGCGGTCAGGCAGGGTTATGACACAGTGGTGATGATGGACGCTGACGGCCAGCACGATGCGTCCTGTATCGCAGACTTGCTTCGTCCCGTGCAGAAAGGAGAAGCCGACCTCGTCCTCGGCTCTCGTTTCCTCGGACGAATGGAGTACCATACGACCCTGGCGAAACGTCTCGGCATGGCCATCTTCTCCAGGCTCGTCAGCTCGTTCACCGGCAGCACCATCACCGACCCGACCTCTGGCTTTCAGGCCATGAATCGAGATGTCGTGGCCTTTTTCGCCACAGACAACTACCCGGTGGACTTTCCCGACGCAGACACGATTCTGTTACTGCACTATGCCGGCTTCAAGGTCAGCGAGGTGCCGGTGCTCATGCGCGAGCGCTTGAGTGGTGTTTCGATGCATTCGAGCTGGAAACCCATCTACTACGTTTTCAAGATGTTCCTTTCCATACTCATCGTGTTGCTCCGACAATCGACGCACAGCAACGCCGCCCGGCAGAGCGCAAGAAAAGCCTCCGGTGTCGGCTCTGGCGGGGGCCCTCGTGGTGCCTAACGCACTGACCATCGACCTGGAGGACTGGTACCACCCGGAGCTGGTTCGCCCGCAACTCGGGCCCACTGATCCAGAGCCGCAGGCTGGCCAGTCGGTGCCGCAACTCCTCGAGCTGCTGCGCTCCCGTGGGGTCAAGGCGACTTTCTTTGTCGTGGGCGAGGTGGCGCAGAGGGATCCCGAGCTGGTCCGTCGAATCGCGGCGGAGGGTCACGAGGTTGCCTGCCATGGCATGAGCCACAGGCCGCTGTGGAAGATGACGCCGGACGAGTTTCGGCAGGAGCTGGCCGAGTTCGGCCGTCTACTGGCCGGCATCCTGCCGGGCCAGTGCATACGGGGCTATCGCGCGCCGACGTTCTCACTCGACAATAGCACACGCTGGGCCTTGACCGTTCTCGCCGAGATGGGGTATCATTACGATTCGAGTGTTTTCCCGCTCAGAACACCGCTGTATGGCGTCGCTGGCGGCCCACTGGAGCCGTACTACCCTTCTCCCGACAACGTGGCCGTCAGCGCAGCGACCCCGGTGGTCACTGACCACGGCGCGTCTTTGAGATCAGGCGGCGGCCGGTCATCGAGCACGGTTCTCGAGTTTCCCATGTCGGTGTGGAGCTGGGCCGGATTGCGCGTGCCGGTCAGCGGGGGAGTATACTTGCGCGCCTTGCCTTTTGCGATGATTACCTGGTGCCTGCGCCAGATCAACAAACAGAGGCCCTTTGTGGTCTACCTGCACCCGTGGGAGGCGTATCGGCAGACGCCGCGGCTGCCCTTGCCGTTGCTTTCTCGGCTGGCAACCTACTACAACTCGGGTGCGGTGCTGCCGCGGCTAGCCGCGCTGCTGGACGAGTTCTCTTTTGCACCAATGGGAACCGTCGTGTCGGAACTGGAGGCCTAGTCGCCGTGGATCTGGCATATGAGGAGGTCGCCGCTGTGGCGGCGCAAGACGTGATGGAGGGGCGAGCCCGGGTCTTTGCGGTTGCCCTGGGTCTGCTCGTGCTGCTCGTCGTGATCAATCTGGTGAGGACCAGGCGGCTCACCGAGGAGTTTGCGCTGCTGTGGTTTGTGACGGCCGTGGTGCTGGTGCTCACGCCGCTGTTCATCGACTATGTGGACATGGCTGCGCGCGCCATCGGCATTGCCTATCCGCCAGCGATGATCTTTTTGCTGGCCATTATCTCGCTATTGCTGATCTTGTTTCAGTTCTCGATGCGTATGTCACGCTTTAGCGACCAGATCAAGGTACTGACGCAAGAAGTAGCGCTCTTGAATGCACGGCTGGAGGACCTGAACCGGCAAGATGTGTCGGCAACTACGTCTGGTCACGATGCCGTAGACTCACCAAAGGAAATGGATGACCACTCCGAAGACAGGTAGCTGGATCGACTACTGGAAGTCCGAGACGCTGTTCGGCGAGTTCCAGTGGCAAGAGAACATGGATATCTTTGTGCGCACGAGCCAGCCCATTATGGAGTACGGCCCCTCGGACGTGGTCCTGGACATCGGCTGCGGACCGGGCTACCTGGAAGCCGCTCTCAAGGACACGGTCCGGGCGATGCACGGAGTCGATACCTCGCCGCGCTACCTGCAGCGCTGCCGCGAGCGGTTCCCCAATCAGCCCAACCTGTTCTTCTACCAGCTCGATGAGCAGAACTACACCGACCTGTCCGCTGTGGCGGACCAACGGTTCTCCAAGATCGTTTGTCTCAGCGTGGTTCAATACTATCAGAGCATCGATGAGGTAGAGACTCTTATCCGGAACGTACGCCAGCTCGCGCTGCCGGGGGCACGCCTCCTGATCGCTGATATCACCGTTCACGGCGGCTGGCTGAAGGATACCTGGGGCGTGCTCAAGGCCGCCTACGAAGAAAAGTGCTTCTGGAAGACACTGTTTTTCCTGATCAGAGCGAGGACGTCCGACTATTACCGCGTCAGGGCGACGCAGGGCTTGCTGGCGTTCACCGTGCCCCAGTTGTCGGACCTGATCGCGCGGCTGGGCCTGGATGCCGAGATCCTCAGCACCAGACTGACTACCAACTCGAACAGAAAGCACCTGCTGGTGAGGTTCTAGAGTGATCCGCAAACGGGATTGGCACAAGCTGGCTCCTCTGGCCGCGATATCGCTCTGGGCAGCCACGGTACGTTTGTTCGCCGTGCTTCAGCCGGCGCGCATCGTGTGGGGCGATGAGCCCTCCTATCTCTGGCTGGGCCGCAACTGGCTGACCGGACTCGGGTATAGTTTCACCGGCTACCCGGATGTCCACCATTCACCGGGCTACCCGCTGCTATCCGGCCTGGTGTACCTCGTGACGCACAATCTCGAGCTGGCCAGCGACATCTGTTACGTGCTCTTTGGCACGCTCCTCATTGTTCCCATCTACCTGCTGGCAAAAGAGCTCTACGGGCGCAGTGTGGGCTACATCGCGGCGTTGTTCGTTGCCACCTATCCGGCCATCTCCACCGCTCCCGCTCTCTGGGGCACCTTCACTGAACCGCCCTACTACTTCTTTGTCTATGCGGGGCTGCTGCTCGTGCTCCTGGCTATGCGCCGTGGCAAGTCCCTGGCGTTCCTTCTCGCGGGAGCCAGTATGGGCTTTGCCTACCTCATTCGCCCGGAGGCGATTGCCTACTTGGCAGTTGGCGCCGGCATTCTGCTGCTGGTATGGCTGTTCGAGAAAAAGCTCTTCACGCGGCAGGTATGGGTCGGCCTGGGGCTCTACGGGCTGGGGTTCCTGGTCTTTTTCCTGCCCTATGCCTACTTTGTCTTCCGCCAGACTGGTGCGTGGATGGTCAGCGAAAAAGCCGGCGTGACCTTTGTGACCTGCATCGGGCTCTCCGAGGGAGACACAGCGGCTTTCGACCGCGCCACCTGGGGACTCGACTCCACGGGGCTGGAAGTCTTTTTCTTCTCCCGCGAGAGTTACCACGTGAACATGCTCGACGTGATTCGGGCCTACCCAAGCGAGTTCGTGCAGTTGGTCATGCGCAACACCCGTCGCTTCCTGGGCACCCTTCTCTCGACGCCTATGCTTTCCATCTACCTGCTGCCTTTGATGGGCGTGGCCTTCTTCCGCTCTGCCTGGAGCAAGGCGCGCGCCAAAGGCGAACTACTGCTGATTGCCTCTCTGACGCCGGTCCTGGTGTTTGTCCTCTTCTTCATCCAGGATCGCTACATTGCCACGTTGCTGCCCACTCTGGTGATATGGCTGGCGTTGGGAGCCTATGAACTTGGCCAGTGGTGCAGCGAGACTGCCCGTAACCTGCTGGGCGACACGGCAACGGCCGTGGCGAACAGGCTGCAGCGTGTTCTTAAGGTGGCTCCGACCTTTCTGTTGCTCGTGTTCATGCTCGCCTTGCAGCCCAAAGTTATCAACCTCTACGCGAATACTGGCTCCTTCAGGCCAGAGCACAAGACGCTGGGGCTGTGGCTGCACGACAACGTCGCTCCTGGCTCGGTGGTGATGTCGCGCTATCCGGCCATTGCCTTCTACGCCGATGCCAGGTGGGAGCCTACCGCCAACGCCTCGCTGGATGAGCTGCTGATCTACGCCAGAGCCAACCACGTAGACTACTTTGTCATTGATGAGCTCGAGACTCGACAACTCAGACCCCAGTTCGCGCCGCTGCTGCGCGGGGAGGGCGTACCCACGGAACTGCAATTGTTCCACACGGCAGGCGGGCCCCGAGGGCAGCTTGTTGTGTTCAAACTGATTGAGCCATAGGAGCCAGATGGATCTCAGCGTCGTCATCCCTGCCTGGAATGAGGCAGGCAACCTGGCCAAACTGTTGCCGCAGCTTCACTCGGCACTGCAGCAGCTTGGCTGCCAGTACGAGATCATCGTCGTGGACAACCATTCGCCAGACGAGACGGCGCAGATCTGCGCGTCTTCCGGCGCGACGCTCCTGCAGCAAACGGCCCCGGGGTATGGAGGTGCCCTATGGGTGGGATTCGCCGCGGCCAGGGGCGAGTTCATCCTCACGATGGATGCTGACCTTTCGCACACACCGGACCTCGTACCCGACCTCTGGGGCGCACGTAACGACGCCGAGCTGGTCATCGCCTCACGCTACGTGGGTGGCGGGTCAGCATCGATGCCCGGGTACCGGCACATCCTCAGCATTATCCTCAATGTGGTCTACACGCGCCTTCTATCGCTGCCGGTAAAGGACATCTCCAGCGGCTTTCGCCTCTACCAGGCTTCTGTCCTGCGCGGGCTCAAGCTAGAGAGCACCGACTTTGATGCCCTTGAAGAGATCCTGATCCAGGTCTATGCGCACGGTTATCAGATCAAGGAGATTCCTTTCCGCTACGTTCCGCGTGACCAGGGCAAGTCCAAGGTCAAGTTGCTCCGCTTTGCCCTGGCCTACCTCAGAACCCTGTGCAGGATGTGGAAGCTGCGCAACTCGGTGGCTTCGGCTGATTATGATGCCCGCGCCTACGACAGTTGGATTCCCCTGCAGCGCTACTGGCAGCGCCGGCGCTACGACATCATCACCAACCTGATCAATCCAGACCAGTCCTGCCTGGACATCGGCTGCGGCTCGAGCCGGATCCTTTCGGCCATCGGGCGTCACACCGTGGGTCTGGACATCCAGCAGCAAAAGCTGCTCTACTGCCGCTGCTACGACAAACCACTGGTTCACGCGTCCATCTTCGCCGTGCCTTTCGCCAGCGAGTCATTTCAGCAGGTGCTGTGCTCGCAGGTCATTGAGCACCTGCCGGCCGGGGACAAGCCCTTCACGGAGATGGCACGTCTGCTCCCTCCAGGCGGGCGGCTGGTGCTCGGCACACCCGATTACGGCCGCATCTCGTGGGTGGTGATCGAGCGGTTCTACAAGCTGTTCGCACCCAATGCCTATGCCGATGAGCACATTACTCACTACACGCGACCCGGTCTCATCCAGTTGATGGGCCAGCTCGGCTTTCGCCACCTGGGCACTCACTATGTACTGGCGTCCGAAATGATCCTCCTGTTCGAAAAGACAGGCCAGGAGCAGCCGTAGATGGCAGCGCTGCGAGCCAGACTGGACAAACTCGGCGTGAGCAGACAAGAGCTGCTATTGCTGGCGCTCATTCTGGCCATCGGTGCCGGCTTTCGCCTGTACCACCTGGATACGTTTGGCCTGTGGCGCGATGAGACGCAGACCGTATTCCTGGCCAGACATTCTTTCCCCAGCGGGATTCTGCAGGCCCTGACGTACGCCGATGTCAGCCCGCCGCTGTATTACTTCCTATTGCATTTCTGGGAGCGCCTCTGGCCCGGCGACTGGAGTCTGCGGTTTCTGTCGGTCATCTTCGGCTTGGCTTTCCTTCCAGCTGTCTGGTGGGTCGGTCGCAGGCTGTACGACCGCAATATCGCCCTTCTGGCGTCGTTTGTGGCAGCGCTGTCTCCACACCACATCATCGTCGCCCGCACCGTGCGGATGTACGCCATTCTCTCTCTGGCGGCACTGGCCGGCCTCTATTTCACCTACCGGTTTGTGACTCAGCCGGTCGACGAACGTCCGGCTGGTCTGCGGAGTGGCCTGTGGTGGGGCGTGGTGTTCTCCTTCTCGCTCCTGATGTACACGCACAACGCGGGGCCGTTCTTTGTCCTGGCGGCCAACCTGTTCGTACTGGTGGAGCTGCTCTGGCACAGGGAGATGCGTCGGCTGTTCTGGCCGTGGGTGAGCACGCAGCTTTGCGTCGCGCTCCTCTACCTTCCCGAGCTGCCACTCTTGTTGCAGCAACTCCATCTGCAGGGCGCGGTGATGGGCCCCTGGCACACGCGCTACACGCGCCTGCAGAATGTGGTCAACCTCTTCAATGAGCTCACGGGTCTGGCCTGGCCAGCGAACTGGCCGCTGGTGTGGATGGCGGTAGTTGCCCTGGGTACGTTCACCTTTGAGCTGCGCCGTGACCTGGCGGCTCTTTACTTCCGTTTCTCGACCCTGCTGAATCTCACGCTCTTTGCCTTTTTCGGGCCCATTGTGCTGGCAGCGGTTCTCACCCCCCGTGGCATCGAAAGCATCCCGACCTATGTCACGCTCGTGTCGCTGCCCGGCCTGTGCTTTCTCGTCGCGCGAGCCGTCAACGCCGTCCGACCGCGCTGGCTGGGTGCGGTGCTGCTGATCGGCCTGTCGGTACTGTGGGTCAGGACCGTCTCCTGGACCTACAACCTGCGCCATTCGAATTTCCGCGAAATCGCTGCCTATACTACACAGCACATCGGGCCGGATGATGTCATCGTCATTGCCCCCGACTATGTGGCCACTACGTTCAACTATTACTTTCACGGCGAGCAGAAGCAGGCCGCATTTCCGGCGGCCCTGGAGCGCGTGGAGGATATCACCTGGCTGGGCTGGTCGCAGAGATGGCTCGATGCTGCCAGCTATGTCCAGCCAACGGCCGACTATGTCGCGGCTCAGCTCGAGCCTGGAGCGCATCTCTGGTACATTGCCACTCTGGGCGGCTACCCCAACGACCCATCGTTTTCGCAGATTCGTGTGCTCAAGTCACGATTTGACACCCTCTACGGCGAACCGGAGGTAGTCAAGTCGTTTCCGAGGGCCATTGAGACCGCCGAGATCTACATCTATACCCGCCCGGCGAGCAAGGTCAGGTAAATGATGCTGCGATGCGGTTCATCGCCGGAGTGCCGGCCAGGGTTCGGGGCGGCTCGGCTATGTTGATATCCGTGGTCATTCCGGCTCGTAATGCGGCTGCTACGCTTGGTGAGTGTCTCGACGCGGTCAGGAAGTCGAGCTATCCACAGGTCGAGGTAGTTGTTGTTGACGATTGCTCAGACGACACGACAGCCTCCATTGCCCAGGACCGCGGCTGTCAGGTCGTGTGCTCTGCTTCGAACCTGGGTGCAGCCAACGCCAGGAACCTGGGCGCCAACGCAGCCAGCGGCGAGATCATTCTCTTCACCGATGCGGACATCCTGCTTCCGCCGAATGCGCTGAGTCGCGTCGCAGCGGTGCTGGCCGATACTACCACTGCCGGAGTTGTCGGCCTGTTAGGGCCGCAAATCCGCTTTACGAACTTGGCCAGCCAGTTCAAGAACCTATGGATGTACTATACCTACAGCCGCCTGGCAGCGAGCACTGCCGCCCGAGAGGGCGTCGGGTTGTTCTTTACCAGCATTGCCGCGATCCGCAAGCCCGTCTTTGAGCAGATGGGCGGATTCGATACGAATTATCAGGGAACAAGCGTCACGGAGGATATCGAGTTCGGTCAGCGGCTCTTGACCGCGGGCCACAGGATACTGTTGGACGGGGGCCTGCAGGTAGAGCACTTGAAACACTATACTCTGCGGCAGGTGTTGAAAACGGACCTGGAGCGAGCCGCGGGCCTCACCAGAACCTATCTACGCAAAAAGCTGGAGCCACAGAGTCGCCAGGCCGGCGAAAAGTACTATGCCTCTGTGCCGCTCACCTTTGGTCTCAGCGTCCCGCTGGCCTGGCTATTGCCGCTACTGCTTCTGCTGGCCTTGTGCACTGCCAGCGGAGTATGGCTTGCTATTGCGGCAATGGCTTACCTGGCGCTGCTGGCGCTCAACCTGCCGTTCCTTTTCGTTCTGGTGCAGCAGAGAGGACTGGCCTTCGGCCTCCAGTCATGCCTGTTCTTGCCGGCAGACCTCTGGGTGTCTGGCCTCGGCGCGGCGTGGGGCATTGTCGATTACTTGCGCGGCAAGCGCTACTAGCCTTGCCGTCCATCGCGAAATGAGGGAGTTGTCGTGGACTACAAACGCTATCTGAAATACGGCTCGCGCATCCTCTGGAAGCGAGGGGCCTCGCCCATCTACTTTGTTTTCTTTGTCACCGATTTCTGCAACGCTCGCTGCAAGCATTGTCTATTGGCCGAGCACCAGCCCACCACCAAGAGCCGCGAGCTGACCATTGACGAAATCGAGCGTGTGTCGGCCAGCATGGACGACATGCTGTTCTTCACCCCCACGGGCGGGGAACCCTTCCTCCGGCAGGATCTGTCGGAGATCGTGCGCATTTTCGCCACGAACAACCACGCGGCCAATGTGGGCATCCCTACCAACGGCAGCCTCACCGACCGGGTCATAGAGACCACCGAACGGATGCTGAAGGAAAACCCCGGCCTGGACCTGCACATCGACGTCTCCATCGACGGCCTTCGCGAGCGGCATGACGACATCCGGCAGTTCCCCGGCCTGTTCGACCGCGCCACGCGGACCTACCAGGAGCTGCGCCAACTGGAAAAGCACTATCCGAACTTTAGCACCTGCGTTGAGATCACCGTATCGGCCTACAACCAGGACCAGTTGCTCGAACTCTATGATCACCTGACGCACAAGGTGGGTGTCAACACCGTTTTCACCCTGCTGACACGCGGTGCACCACGCGACCCTGGCGCCAAGGGTTTTGACATCGCCAAGTACGAAGAGCTCCACGCTGTTTTGGAGCGAGACAACAAAGCGCGCATGCTCTCGGGCTATTACAAGATGCCATTCTCCGACCTGCTAAATGCCAAACGCATCGTGCGACCGCGCATTATCGCCAAGACCGTTCGCGAGCGCCGCTACCAGATCCCCTGCTACGCCGGCTCACTGGGCGGGGCGATGTTCAGTGAAGGGCAGGTGCTCCCCTGCGAGTTGCAGGTTGACAAGATGATCGGCAACGTGCGCGACGTGGACTATGACTTTAAGAAGCTGTGGTACAGCCAGCGTGCTGACGAGCTGCGCCGGTGGATCAGGGACACCAAGTGCTTCTGCACCTACGAATGTTTCCTGACGATCAACATCCTGTTCAATCCGCTGGTGCTGCCTCGCGTTTTCAAGGAGTACGCCGTGCTGAAAGTGGCCGAGGCGCGGCACGCTCTTTCGGGCGGCGCGCCGGTCAGCGTCGCGAAATCGCCAGACGACAAGTAGTCTATCTCCAGCAAAGAGGACCGAATGTACAGAGGCCATTCCGTATCCGTGGTGGTGCCCTGCTATAACGAGGAGGAGGGCATCCAGGCGACCATGGTCGACATGCCAGGACTGGTCGACGAAGTGATCGTGGTCGACAACAACTGCACCGACCGAACCGCCGCAGTAGCGCAAACGCTGGGGGCCAAGGTAGTTCCCGAGCCCAAGGCGGGTTATGGAGCGGCGCTCAAAGCGGGTTTTCGGTCCGCGACCAGGGATATCATCGTGGCGATGGACGGCGACGCAACCTATCCGCGCAACTTTATCCCGGTCGTCCTTGACGTGATGATCGACGAGAACCTGGACTTTGTTACCTGTGACCGCACCGGCCACAAGGCGGAACAGTCTGATTCCTTTCTGCGGGTGTTGGGCAACCTGGTGCTCAATGTGGTCGTCCTGATACTCTACGGCTTTTGGTTGAACGATTCGCAGTCCGGCATGTGGGTCTTTCGCCGCTCGATTCTCGACCAGCTCAACCTGACCAGCGACACGATGGCCCTGTCGCAAGAACTCAAGATCGAGGCCTTTACGCGCAAGAACCTCCGCTCCCGCGAGCTGCCCATCTACTACAAGGCCCGCGTGGGCGAGAGCAAGCTCAATCTCTGGCACGATGGTTTCTCCAACCTGCTCTTTCTGTTCCGCAAGCGGCTGGACATGCTGAAAGGGCCCCGGCCCCGTACAGGTGGGTGACGAATGGTAAGCTACGACAGTTCGTTCCAGGGAAAGAATGTTCTAATCACCGGCGGCCTCGGTTTTATCGGCAGCAACCTCGCCATCCGTCTGGTCGACCTGGGCGCCAACGTGCTTCTCGTTGACTCGCTGATCCCCGACTATGGGGGCAACCTGTTCAACGTCGAGCCGGTGAAGGAGCGCCTGCACATCAACATCGCTGACGTACGCGACGCAAACGGGATGAACTGGCTGGTGCGCGACCAGGATTTCCTGTTCAACCTGGCCGGACAGATCAGCCACGTGGACAGCATGCTCGATCCTTACACGGACCTGGAGATCAACTGCCGCGCCCAGCTCTCGATCCTCGAAGCCTGCCGCCACAACAATCCGGCGATCAAGGTGGTCTATGCCAGCACCAGGCAGGTTTATGGCAAGGCCGAGTACCTGCCGGTGAACGAGAAGCATCTGTTGCGTCCCGTGGACGTGAATGGCATCAACAAGATGGCCGGAGAGTGGTATCACATCCTCTACAACAACGTCTATGGCATTCGCACGGTATCGCTGAGACTGACCAACACCTACGGTCCCAGACTGCTGATGAAGCACAACCGTCAGGGCTTTGTGGCCTGGTTCATCCGTCAAGCGATGGACAACCAGGAGATCCAGCTTTTCGGTGATGGCAAACAACTGCGCGACCTCAACTATGTCGATGATGTCGTAGAGGCGATGCTGCTGGCCGCAGTCGATGAGGGCAGCAACGGCCGTCTGTTCAACCTTGGGAACAGCCCGCCCGTGACCCTGCAGGAATTCGTCGTCGCGCTCTTAGCGGCCTGCCAATCCCACGGATGCGGCAAAGGCGGCTACCGCCTGGTGCCCTTCCCGGCCGACAAAAAGCGCATTGACATCGGCGACTATTATGCTGACTATGGCAAGATTCGCTCGGTTCTGGGCTGGGAACCACGTGTGTCGCTGGCGGAGGGACTGCGCCGCACGATTGAGTACTATGCTCAGAACCGCGAGCACTACTGGTACCAAGACTAGGCATTGGCCTGTTGGAGGACTGTGGATGCAGCAGAAAGTCATCGTAGTGATGCCGGCGTACAACGCCGCCAAGACGCTGGAGCGAACCTACAACGACCTCCCAAAAGAAATCGTGGACAAGATCATCCTGGTGGACGACGTGAGCCAGGACGAAACGGTCGAGGTCGCGCGCCAGCTCGGTCTGGACGTTGTGATTCACATCCAGAACAAGGGCTATGGCGGGAACCAGAAGACCTGCTACCTCAAGGCTCTCGAGGACGGCGCCGACATCGTGGTGATGCTGCACCCCGACTATCAGTACGACTCGACCCTGGTGCCAGAGCTCATCCGCCCGATCCTCGAAGGCCGGTGCGACATGATGCTGGGCTCGCGCTTTCTCAGCGGCGGCACACTGGCCGGCGGCATGCCCATCTACAAGTACCTGTCGAACCGCTTCCTGACTATTGTCGAGAACCTCGTGCTGGGGCAGAAGCTGTCCGAGTGCCACACCGGCTTTCGTGCCTACAGCCGACGCTTCCTGGAGACCATTCCCTTCCTCTTGAATTCCGACAACTTTGTCTTTGATACCGAGGTGATCGCTCAGGCAGTGGCCTTTGGGTTTTGCATTGGCGAGATCGGCGTGCCCACGCGCTATTTCAGAGAGGCCTCATCGGTCAACTTTGCCAACAGCGTCGTCTATGGTCTGAGCACTCTGGCGGTCATGGCTCGCTTCCTGCTGACACGGTGGAACCTGCGGCCTTATCCCCAGTTCACCAAGACCCTGCCCGAAATCATCAGTCGCTACCACCTTCCTCAGATCCTGCGGCCGAACCGCCCCGCCCAGACGGGGCCGAACCGCCCCGCGCAGACGGGGCCGCAACAGCCCGAAGACTCGAGCGCCGGGAATGAACAAGCCAGCCCGATCAACTCGCACTGAGGTCGACAACCGACTCACACTACTGTCTCGAGCCACCCAGTCGCTGGAGCGCTGGTTCCCGCTGATGCTGGGACTCGTCGCCGTGCTGCTGCTGTGTCTCCGTCTGGATGATGTCTACCTCTGGCAGGACGAAGCCGAGACGGCCCTGATTGCCCGCCATATGCTGGCCTACGGGCTGCCGCTTTCCACCGATGGGCGAACCTGGATCCAGCAGGAAGAGGTGCCATTTCACGAGTTCTCCTCTGATTATGTCTGGATCTACCACCCATGGATGCAGTATGCCGCCACCGCGCTTTCGTTCGCCGTCCTGGGTGAAAGTACTTCTTCGGCCAGGCTGCCTTTCGCGTTGGCAGGCGTGGCCTGCATCCTGCTGCTGTATCGGCTGGCCAGGCGAAGCCAGCCAGATCCCGGGGTAGCTCGACTGGCTGCCATCCTGCTCGCTCTGTTTGTCCCCACTATCCTGCTCGCACGCCAGTGCCGCTACTATGCCATTTCCGCCGCCCTAACGCTGCTGGTCCTCGACAGCTACCTGTCACTCGGCTCTGCCAGACAATGGAGCGTGCCCTGCTTTGTGCTTTCTTCAGTACTCCTCTTTCATACCGAGTACGCGGCCTTTTTCCCGGTAATGGCCGCGGTAGCTGCCCACGCACTGCTCTTCCAGCGGCATTCAGGACTGTGGAAGAACTTGCTCCCTGCTCTGGCACTCATCGTGTTGCTCATTCTCCCCTGGGCCTTGCTGATCCCCGTCTGGCATCCCGTGGTGGGCTCTGGTACCACTGCTCAGCCTGGTTCCAGCGCCGGGCTCGCTCGTGTGGCCCTGCGTACTATCGGCCTGATCGGCGAGCAAAGCCTGCAAATCACCGCCTGGATACTGCCTCTCTTGCTGCTTCCGGCGGTTGCTGCCGGAATCCGCGCCAACCACCGCCGGGATAACCCCAGTAGCCCGGGTACAGGCCTGTGGTCACTCGTGGTGCTGCTGATTGTCATTCACATTCTGGCTCTGTCTCTGGTCGGATGGTCGTTTTTCCGCTACCTGGCCCACCTGATTCCGTTGCTGCTTCTGCTCGCCGCAGTGGGTCTGGCCTGGCTGCTTCACCGCTGCAAGTTGTTGGGCTATGCAGCTCTGCTGGTTCTCCTCACCACGAACCTGCTGCACATCTTGCCTTACCGTGCCGTCGCAACGGCCATTCCCCCTGCTAGCCCATTCTGGACGACGGTGCAGAGCTCACTGGCTACCCGTTGGATTGGCGGCATCCGCACGCTCAAGCTGCGCTCAGAGCCGCTAATGTACGCGCAGGAATTGACTCACCCCTATTCTGGACCGACAGAGGGACTGGTAGCTTACCTGGCCGCTAACGCCAAACCCGGGCAGACGGTCCTCACCAACTATGAAGACCTCCCGCTCCAGTTCTACACACGCCTGACCGTATATGGCGGCATGTCCGGCCGGGGTCTGGGACAGGTCGAGCCAGACTGGGTTATCGACCGCCAGTTCGGACACTACCGAGATCAGATAGCGGCGTTGGTAGCCAGCGGACCCTACGAACGCATTACCATCCCCTATCCGGACATACGCTGGGAGAACCGCGAAGAGCCGGCCAAGCACCAGTACCTGACCGCCACGACGGCGAACCCGGTCGCGCTCTACCGTCGCACCGACCGGGGCACACGGGGCCGACTCGACGCGGTCCAAGGACCGTCGGGGCAAGACAGATGAGCAATCGCTTGAGACTCGCCGCCTGGGCTGCCTGGTTTCAAGCGCACTTTGTCTGGGTGTTGCTCGTCGCCGGGCTGGTGTTGCTGCTTACCAACCTCGGCAACATCTACCTCTGGCAGGATGAGGCCGAGACCGCGCTTTTGTCACAGAGGCTGGGGCAATACGGCCTGCCTCTGGCCTTTGATGGGCGCAACTTGATCCGCCAGGCACCGCTGGACGTGCAGTACACACCAGACTGGATCTGGGTCTACCACCCCTGGCTGCCTTTCTTATTCACCGCGCTGTCCTTTGCCTTGCTCGGGCCCACGACCTTTGCCGCCCGCCTGCCCTTTGCCCTGGCCGGCCTGGCTACTGTTCTGCTGCTATACGACAGCGTGCGCCGCCACCTGAAAGACCAACGCCTGGCCATGCTGAGCTCGTCACTGCTCTTGCTCTGCGTTCCGTTTCTGCTGCACGCGCGGCAGTGCAAGTACTTTGCCTTTGCGGCGCTGTTCACCGTAGCCGTGCTGGACGCCTACACGCTCCTCACGCAGAGCGACCACCCCCTGGCCGCGCCCTACCTCGTTCTGGCTGGCTTTGGGCTGTTTCAGAGCAACTTTGGCGCTTTTCTGCCCACCTTTGTCGGTTTGGGCATCCACTTTGTGCTGCAGGGGATCTCACGGAAGCGCCTGGCCAGGCTGGCTTTCCCCCTGGTGATGCTGGCCGCGCTGGTCATACCCTGGGCTGTCTACCTGCAGACGTGGGCTCGCGGCCGCTTTGTCTTTGATATCTACCGCTTTGTCGGGCATCTGGTGCACTATGTAGTGTACATCACGGGCTGGGTCTTTCCCTGGCCGCTCGTCGTGGCCTTCTTGCTGCTCTTCTGGTCGACCTGGAGGTGCTCCAAGCCGGAGGTCAACGTACTTGGGCTCTACATCGCGGTCATCCTGGTCACGCTGCTTTTCCTCTCGGCGACGTTCATCTGGATGTACTTTAGCTACATCGTGCAGCTCGTGCCGCTGCTGGCGGTACTGCTGGCCTACACGGTGCTTCGGCTCTCCAAGCGGTCGGTTGTGAGAGTGGCGGTCGTGGCTCTGCTCTTGCTGACCAATGTGCTACAACTCGTTCCGTACGTCCTGCCCATCGCGCGCAGCTTCAAATGGGCTTCTTTGGCTCCGCGGCCCTACCTAGCCGAGACCGACGCATTGCTCGAGGCGGCCGGTCGGCCGCGCTCGGATCTGCTGAACTATGCCTATGAGCTGACTCATGACTATGATGGACCGGATGAGGGCATTGTGCTTCTGCTTCAACGGCAGGCCAGACCGGGAGACCTGGTTGTGGCGAATTACGGAGAGCTGCCCATCTTGTTCTATACCGGCCTGGACGTGGCCGGTGGTCTGGCCGCATTCCGCATCGGCGAGCTGGACAGGCCCGAGTGGGTCATCAAGCGCCGGGATGGGCCCTATCCGCAGGAGATGGACAGGCTGCTGGCTTCGGCCAATTATCGGGCCATCACCATCCCCTACGCCGACATTCTCTGGGGCAACCGCCCCGTTCCCGAGTACCACAAGTACGCCACAGTGCCAGGGCCGCCTTTTGTGGTGGTGAATCATCTCGTCCAATGACCGTTGCAGCCTGGGCGTTGTCTGATAACACGGTGCCCTGCTCGCCAGTGGCGCATACGGACAGGAGCAAGTATGGCAGAAGCCAATCGAGTTAACGCACGACCGTGGTTCAGGAATCGTGAGCTGTGGTTCCTGGTAGGCGTGCTGGTCGTGTCTCTGACTCTGCGGGCCCGGCTGGTCAGCATTGACCGCATCGTCCGCTGGGATGAGCCGGACTATCTCACCCTGGGACGCCACCTGATCACCGGCCAGGGTTACAGTGTCAGCGGACGAGTCGACGTTCACTACCCGCCGCTCTTCCCGCTGATCACAGGGCTGCTCTACCCCCTGACCCACGACATGAAACTCAACAGCGACATCTGCTTTGTGGTGTTCGGGGCCCTGTTCCTTCTGCCCCTCTACTGGCTGACAAAGCGGCTCTTTGGCGCGCGCGTGGCGGCGATGACCACTCTTCTGGTGTGCATCTATCCGCCGCTCACTTCTTCGGTGTTGTTCTGGGGCACGATGATCGAGCCGCTGTACCTCTGTCTGCTGTTTACCGCTTTCTGTGCGGTATGGCTGGCCTGGGAAAAGCAGACTTCCGCCAGCTACGCCCTGGTGGGCGGGCTTTTCGGCCTGACCTATCTGGTGAAGCCAGAAGCGCTGGTGTACCTGGGCTGGTTTCTGGCTCTGCTGGCCCTGGGCCAGGTCTGGCGCCGCAAGCTGTTGTGCTCACGCACGCTGCTCGGATTGGTTAGCGCCATTGCTGTCTTTGCACTGGTCATCTCCCCCTATATCCTCTTCCTGTACAAAGAAACCGGCCGCATCCTGATCACGGGCAAGCTGGGCGTGACCTACGTGGCCGGAGAAGGTGCGGTGGTGCACGATCCGGGGCTCTACGACCGCGCTCTGGCCAGACTCGACTCGGCGGGAGAGGAGATCATCTGGTTCTCTCCGGATCGTTTCAAGTACGACCTGTGGCAGATCATCCGCGCGAACCCCAGGGCCTTTCTGGTGCGAACCTGGCGCAACGTGAACGCACTGGAAGCGTTGCTCTTTGTGCGCCGGGTTTTTCCCTTCTATCTGCTGATTCTGGTCGCCCTGGGCGTCCTTGGTCAGCCGTGGGACAAGGAGCGCCTGGTGAAGGAACTGTTCCTGCTGGCGACCATTCCGCCGGTGTTGGTCTTTATGCCGTTTCATATCGAGCTGCGTTACTTTGCCGCCCTGCTGCCGGTGCTGATCATCTGGGTGGCCAAGGGCATTGACGCTCTGGCGTGGTGGGCCACACAGACCTGGCAAAAGCTGCGGCCGTCCAGCCGCTCTGCTGCTAGCGTTGGCAGAACCTCCGCGATCGTGCTGTGCGGGCTGCTGCTGGTCTACTTTGCCGTTCTCCAGCCATCCGTCGTGGCCGATGGCCTGGCCGAACAAAACCCGAGCCGGCGCGAGGCCGGGTTGTGGCTCAAGGAGCATAGCTCGCCAGACGCCATGATCATGTCCCGTGACACAGAGGTGGCCTTTTACGCCGACCGGCGCTGGGCAGCGACGCCGAATGAGGAATACGCACGTTTCATCGAGTACGTGCGCCACCGTGGCGCGAACTATGTGATCGTGGACGAGAGGGAAATCACGGTGATTCGCCCGCAACTCAAGCTCCTCCTGAACGAAGAGTCCCCACCCCAGGAGCTGCGGCATGTGTACACGGCTCTGGATCCGCGCGGCAGAACCATCGTCTATGAGGTTCTCCCTTGAGCGATTCCTCCGGAAGCCTTGCGCCGGCGCGGGTAACGCTGATCAACCCGCCGAGCGCCCCGGGCACGCTGGCCAATCGCGAAGGCGCCGCGGGGATGGGCGTGGTCTATCCTGCCGGGGAGCGCTTTCTGTACCCGCCCCACACCCTCGCCACCGTTGCCGCTGCCCTTCGTCAGGCCGGTTACTCCGTGCAGCTTCTGGATCTGGTGGTCAGCCCGCATGACGAAGCGGCGCTGCAGGCGGACGTGATCTGCGTCCTGGTCTCGTGGGCCACTCTTCAGAACGACCTGGACTATATCGCCGCCCTTCGTGCTCAAACATCGGCCAGAATCCTGGCTCTGGGCAGTTCGCTGCGCTTTATCGCGGCCCAGGTCGCTGAGGGTTGCCCTGCGGATGCCGTTCTAGTGGGAGAGGCAGAGGGTTGCTGCGTCGAGGCGGTCGAGTACGTTCGGACTAACCCTTCCGATAGCCCGCGCATCCTGACCAACCACATCCTCCGGGCGGCAAACTGCGATGGGGACGGCTGGACCGCGGACCTGGCTGCGCTTCCCTTCCCCGCCTGGGACCTCGTGCCCACCAGCCGCTACCCGCTCCTGAGCGTATTTGCCAGCAAGGGCTGTCCGGATGGCTGCCTCTACTGTCCCTATTCTGCCGCCCAGGGGCACCGCAGCAGAGTCAGGTCAATCGATAGCGTGGTGGACGAAGTCGCCTGGCTCGCCCACACCTTTGCGCCAGAGCGAGTCGTCTTCCGCGATCCGGTATTCGCCTACCAGCGCGAGCGGGTAGTGGGCTTCTGCGAACGGCTCATACACTCCCGGATCTCTCTGCGCTGGGAATGCGAGTCGCGGCCGGAACATTTCGATGCTGAACTACTCCAGTTGATGCAGCGGGCCGGCTGCACCTGGGTCAAGATCGGCCTCGAAACCACCGACCCCACCGTGCTTGCCGGTCTGCAGCGTATCGGGTCGCTCGGGCAAGCGGGGGACTATCTCCGCCATGCGGCGCAGGTCGTCGAATCGTGTCAGCGCCTCGGGCTGGGCTGCCGGCTTTTTGTCCTGAGCGGTTTGCCCGGCCAGGATAGCGCCGCCGCCAGGCACACTGCTGACTGGGTGTCTGCGGTGCGCCCCACCGCGCTGAATGTCAAGGCACTCGAACTGTACCCGGGCACCCTCGAAGCATCGGCCCCCGCCGACACAGAGCAACAGATGGCAATCCTGCTGGCCGCCCGGGCGGAGATCATGGCTGCGCAGCGACCGCGAGGACTAATCAGCAGGGCCAGGTCCTGGCTTCGGCAGCTCCGGCGGCGAATGGCTCGCTAGAGAGACAGACCATGGAGAGGGCATTCGTCACCGGTGCAACGGGTTTTGTCGGGTCCGCGATCGTGCGCCGCCTGCTCCAACGCGGCATTTCTGTTCGGGCCCTGGTGCGCCCGGGAAACGACCGCCGCAACCTGGCCGGAATGGACATCGAGCTGGTCGAGGTGGACCTGCTCGACGAGCGAGCCATGCACGACGTGCTCAAGGGATGCGATTGGCTGTTCCACGTCGCCGCGATGTACAGCACGCACGACGAAGACAGCGAAAAGATGTACTCGGTTAACGTCGGCGGCACCAAGAGTGTCCTGTCCGCTGCTCTCCAGGTCGGGGTCAAGCGAGTGGTTCACACCAGTACCATAGGCACGATTGGCCAACCCGGCGATGGCACGCTGGCTACAGAAGAGACTCGTTACAACCTGTGGGACTCGGCCAGTCACTACGCCAGGTCCAAGTACCTGGCGGAGGTCGCAGCGCTGGACATGGGCGAGCAGGGCCTGCCGGTGGTAGTAGTCAATCCCTGTGCCCCTGTCGGCCCAGGGGACCTGAAGCCGAGCAGCAGCGGGCGGCGCATTCTGGACTATATGAGAGGAAAGATGCCATCCTTCTGCGCGGGGGGTATCAACTTTGTGCCAGTGGACGACGTGGCAATGGGGCACATCCTGGCCGCAGAGAGGGGCCGCGTCGGAGAACGCTACATCCTGGGCCATCGCGACGGTAACCTCACTCTGGATGGGTTCCTGGAGCTGATGCAAAAGGCATCCGGCGTTGCCCGGCCGCGTCAGCAGCCGCGCTCCATCTTTTCCCGCTTTGGGCGGCGTTCCGAACCGGTCTGTCACGCGCCTGCGGCTCTGACCTGTGATCCGTCAAAAGCCATCCGCGAACTGGGCCTGCCCCAGACTTCTCTGGCGGCCGCCTTCACCGCGGCACTGGCCTGGTTCCGAGAGCAAGGCTATATCGTTGGAGGAGGATGACCTGATGGCTCGCCTTGAGCGGTGGGTGCGGCACGCGCGCTTGCTGATGCTGCGGCTCCTGATGAATCTCTCCACGGTTCCGCTCCTTGGCCGTGCTGCCCTGTACCTGTCGGGGGCCCTCGTTGGGCCATACAAGGATCGACGCATCCTGGCGCAGCTCACTGCGCACTCCTATGTGTCCCCGGCGGCACAGATCCATTGCCGAAACCTGCACCTGGGCAAGAGCTGCTTCATCGATGAGCGGGTCACCATCTACGCTCACCCAGACGGCGGAGAGGTACGGCTGGGAGACCGGGTCCATCTCTATCGCGACACGATCATCGAGATCGGCGCCGGCGGCAGCGTAATCATCGGTGACGACACGCACATCCAGGCCGGCTGCAACCTCAAGGGATTCTTGGGCAGTCTGATCATCGGCCGCAACGTGCAGTTGGCTCCCCGTTGCGGGTTCAGCCCCTACGAGCACAACACTGATGACCCGGACACACCAATTCAGAAGCAAGGCATTCGCAGCAAAGGCCCCATCGTCCTCGACGATGACGTCTGGCTGGGGCTCAATGTATCCGTCCTCGAAGGAGTGCACATCGGCCGAGGGGCAGTGATCGGGGCTGGAGCAGTGGTCACCAGCGACATCCCCGAGCTGGCCATCGCCGTCGGGGTGCCGGCACAGGTGATTCGCCTTCGCTGCAAGCAGTGAACGGGCATTCATCTGGCAATGGAACCCGTTAATCCCCTTTTCATCTTCGTTGTCTAGAATAGTCTGCCAATCTGGCGGAATATCGAACCCTTCTATGCAAGGAAACATCATGGAACAGGTACGCTGCAACCTTTGCGGCGCTGACGACACCAGACTCATAGCAGTGATCGACCAGCTCAGAATCGTGCGCTGCAAGCGCTGCGGCCTGACGTACGTCAATCCACGGCTCGCCCAGAGCGAGCTGCAAGAGATCTATACTGAATCGTACTATGACCACGACGGCATCGTCAACGGCCTGGAGTTCTTTGGCTACGAGGACTATGTCGCTGACGAAGAGAATATCAAGCTCACTTTCGCCGACCGGCTCAGAACCATTGAAAAGCTCACCGCTCCGGGTCGGCTGCTGGATATCGGCTGCGCCACGGGTTTCTTCCTTGCGTTGGCCAGAGACAATGGTTGGCAGGTGGTGGGCACCGAGGTTTCCACCTTTAGCGCTGGCTACGCCCGCGAAAGGTTGGGGCTCGATGTGCGGCTGGGCACGCTCAAGTCCCTGGGTTTCGAGGCCGGTTCGTTTGACACAGTGACCATGTGGGATGTGCTGGAGCACGTGACCGACCCGATGGCTGAACTTGGCGAAATAGCCCGAATCCTGCGTACGGGCGGTGTTCTCTCCATCATTACCCCAGACGCCGGCAGCCTGGTAGCGCGCATCCTCGGTGACCGCTGGGAGGAGTACCGCCGCGTGCGCGAGCACGTCTACTTTTTCTCTCGGCGCACCCTGTCCAGAATGCTGCATGAGGTCGGGTTTGAGATCCTCAAGGTCGAAAGCGCGGGCAAGTTCTTCTATCTCGGGCCCGCACTGGAGCGTCTCAAGTACTACACCTGGGACGGCGCAATCACTCTGGCGGCGTCCAAACTGGTCTACCGGCTGGGGCTGGGAAGACTGCGGGTTCGAGTCAACCCTTTCACCAAAATGACCGTTTATGCACGCAAGCGTTGAGTTGTCGTCAGTATTAGCACTACAGTCAGTCAAATGTACGAGGGCTCGGCAATTCCGGGCGGACGTGCCAGGCCGAAATCTGCTTGACCGCGGCATGGCTGCATGCTAGAATCGAGTTTGCGTCTCATTCGCCCCGCCCATCCTAGACGAGCGGAGCCCCAGGAGTCACGCTATGCTTAGAAAGTTCACACCGCTGCTCATCGTTCTGGTTCTGGCTACGTCGTTGTGGCTGGTGATTACAGCCGGATTCGCTGCCCAATCCGCGCCGCCGGCCCTGATTCCTCCCGCGACGCCTCAATCAGGGTCTGGCCGGGCGTCGGGTCAGGCGGCTCTCTACACGGTTGCCTTCCAGGCCGGCGTCTCTCCCTCTGGCTACAACGGTGCCGCTGACGCGATCCTGGATTACTTTGCCACGACTACCAACATGGGGAGCCACCCCGAACTCTGGACCAAAAGTGACGGCTGGCAACGCTCGGTGCTCCGCTTCGACCTCTCACAGCACATCCCGGCCGGAGCGCACGTTGTATCCGCCACTCTGACCCTCCGCGTGCTTGGCCAGTCGGCCGCCATCGCCACCAGATTGGCCGCCTATCCCATCGTTCAGCCGTGGACAGAGAGCCAGGTAACCTGGAATCAGGCGCAGCAAGGGGTGAATTGGTGGGGCGGCGGCGGTTGCGAAGGAACCTCTCGCTCCGGCACCGAGACCGGACATGCCGATTTCGGATTCAGCGTGGGCGACGTGGTAGTCGATGTAACGTCCGCTGCTCAGGGCTGGGTTGCCGACCCGGCCACGAACAAGGGACTGTTGCTCAAGGGCGAGTTCATCGCTGGCGGCGTCAAATACCGCTACGCCAGCTCCGATTATCCCTCCTGGGCGTTACGTCCCCGGTTGGTAGTCACCTATGAAGGCGAGCCGCCGCTCGCGACCCCTACGCCTACCAGCACGCCAACCAAGACTCCCACGCCTTCGGTCTATACCGTCATCACGTCGACGTTTGGCGACTGGAAGTGGTGGAATCTGGATCACTGCATGAAGGTGAACGACGTCCAGCACGTGTCAGCCGAAGAGTTGATGCTCCTCATCTACCGCGGATCTCCCTGGTCGGCCAAACTGTACGTCAAGGTCTGCAACACCGACCACCCGCACCCGATATACCTGAATGGCGTCGTGATCGGCACGGCGCCGACCTTTTCCACCGGCACCTGCGAGTGCAATTTTCCGCCTCTGCTCGGGTACCAGATGAGTTTTGACGTGCCGCTGAGCCTGCTTGCCGGCCCACCCAGCTACGCCAACTTTATCAGCACCACCAACATGCTCTACACGGGGGACTTTTTCAAGATCTACAACCCCCATCTGGTGCTGACCGGCGACATTACCGGCACGAGCCGCACGGAATTCCCCATTGGCACGGACGCCGACGGCAGTCCACTCATCGGAGGGGTGCAGCTACCGATCGGCTACACGCCCGGGGTGGCGGTGCCAGTGCTGCTGGTAGTTCCCGGAACGAAAGAGGACCACGTTGACGGACTGAACCGCTACGCGGCCGACGCCAATGCGATGGGCTGGTTGGTCGCCTCGCTCGACCTGCGGCAGGTCTATGCTGCGTCCTGGCAACACGAGTGGTGGATGCAAAGTGCGTCGCTGGCGGTGCAGGCCGACGTCATGTCGTTGCTGCGCTACCTGCAGAGCAACTATAGTCTGGATAGCTCCCGGGTCTATATCTCGGGCTTTTCGACCGGTGGAGGCATTGCCGCCACGGTGGCCGCCAAGTACCCTGACGTGTTCGCCGGCGTGCTTGACTATGCCGGGCCAACCGACTACTCGGACTGGTATGCCGAGCGACCTGATATCATCACCAAACTGCAGAAAGAGTTCGGGGATACGCCGGCGGGCAACTTTGAGTATCCCCGCCGCTCCAGTCGCGTGCTGGCTCGCAATCTGCGCTACGTCCCAATGCGTCTGGTTCACGGCACTGCTGATACCAAGGTGCCTTACGCCCAAACCTCCCGGCTCTACAACGTGGCTATGCCACCTTACTATGACCCCGTAGCGACATTCAAGCAGCTTCTGACCCACACCGGGGGACACGAGGATCACGTCGCAGGCATTTCTGAGACCGACCTGGCCTTTCTTGCGACACATACGCTGGTTGAGAATCCCACCGACCTGAACATCATCACCGATGAAGGCAAAGACTATTACTGGCTGGGCATCCAAAAGTCAGGCGTTGCCCCGCGCAACTGGCGTGGCTTTGTGGAAGTGGGCGCCAGATTCGATCCCATCACCAGCACCATCTGGCTGACCGCACGGGACGGCAGCTTTGCTGAGGGACGACCTCTGACCATCACCCTAGACCTGGCACGAATGGGCCTAGACACAGGGATCAGCTACGATATCGAGGAATCAGACCCGCAGACTGGCGAATTCCTGTTCACGCCGGCGGTGTTCCCGGTTGCCGGCAAGTTGACCCTGGTTGTGCCCCGCAACTCGCTGGGAACCGTCGGGCGGCAATACGTCATCTACCCGGAGAGCGGCCGCACCCTTTACCGGCTCTCCCTCCGGGCGGGCGAGGACGGCTACGCTGGCGCCAATGACACGTTCATTACAGCTTATGCCGGCGAAGGCACAGAGACACCCCATGCGTCCTCGCCAACCCTGTTGTTCGCCTACGACCTGCGGCGCAAGGCGTTGCTCCGCTTTGACGTGGGCTCTGTGCCGCCGGGAATGGTGCTCAAGAGCGCCAGACTGACCGTCAACCTGCTCGAGAGCCGAACGCCCCTGCAACTGGGGGCGTTCGACGCGCTCAAGAGCTGGATCGACACCGAGGCCACCTGGCAAAAGGCCTCGCTCGCGCAGAACTGGAGCGCGCTGGGCGGCGACGGCATCGGCACGGACCGCAACGCGGTTGCCGATAGCACGCTCAGCAACGTCGGCGCAGCCGGTCCCTACACATTCAACCTCAAACCTCTGGTGGAACGCTGGGTGGCCAGCCCTGGCACTAACCGCGGCATCTTCCTGATCGGCACGGGCACCTATACCACCAGCAGCTACCCGCTCGCATCGGCCGAACACGCCGATCCGAACAAGCGGCCCGTGCTCGAGCTTCTGTACATGGCGCCACTGGCCCCTCCCAGCGTCACTCCGACCGCTACGAGAACCCGTACGCCTACCGCTACGCCTTCGTCTACTGCGACCCAGACGGCGACACCTACCCAGACGGCCACGCCAACCGCGACGGCAACAGGCGGTATTCCAGTCAGCTCGCCGACGGCGACGGCCACCACCAGCACGCCAACCAGTTCGCCGACGTCGACAGCGACTCTCTCGCCGACGTTCACACCGACCAGCACCCCGCTCTATCCCTTCACGGTGATCACCTCGACCGTGGCTGATTGCATGCAGGTCGTGGCAGATGGGCGCACCGTTCAGTCGGCAGGCTCGCGTATGCTGCTGATGTGGGACGGCACACCGACGTCGGCGCGGCTGCTACTCACCTCCTGCGGCGTAGCGCCAGCAAGCCGCCACTCGGTCTATGTCAACGGCCAGCTCGCAGCCCGCATCGAATCCGATGTCTACAGCACCTGCATTTGCGGCTCCAACGGCAAGGCCGGAACCTACCCTATCGTCGACCCTGGCATTTTGCGCAGTGGCTGGAATACCATCACCGTCACCAATGACTCGGGCCTTCAGGACAGTTGGATGGCTCACAGTGCCAGGCTGGTTATCGAGGGGCCAATCCAGGGCTATGCCATCCGCGAAATCACCTACACCACGAACTGGGACAGGACCAGCAGGCATGCCCTGCTGCAAGTTCCGATCAACCTTGACCCGGCCCACCCCGTTCCGGTGCTCATCTCGGTAGGCGGAGTTGGCGAGACCAAATGGGATGCCATCTTCCGCTTTGCCGAACGTGCCAACGAACGAGGGTGGCTCCTGCTTGCCCCGGACATCCGCTGGGGCGTCGAAACGGGCGTACCGAGCACCGACTGGGACATTGAGAAAGGACGTACTGCTTCGCTGGCGGTACAGCACGATATCATCAGCGCCCTCGACTATGTGCTGGCTCAGCCTCAGTTCGGCGGAGACAGCCAGCGCGTCTACTTGAGCGGCTTCTCCGTCGGCGGGGGAATCGTGGCCACCCTCGCTGAAAAGTATCCGCATCGGATCGCCGCCGTCGTTGACTGGGCCGGACCCACCGACCTCAATGAATGGTCGCTGCAGAGGGAGGCGCTGGGCGACCGCGGAGTGAACGCGGCGTTGATCAGAGACATCGGCTGCCCCTACGGTGGCCCCGGCATGTGCCCGATTGAATGGATCAGGCGCTCGGCGCGCTCTATGGTTCAGAACCTGATGCACGTGCCGCTGGCCATCGTTCACGGCCGCGCCGACACGCGCGTGCCTTTCGCCCAGTCGGCCGACTATGTCGAGTATATGGAGACCCTGTATCACCCGGCGGAGCACAACAAGCTGTTCGTCTGGCATGATGGCGGGCACGTGGATGAGCTGCCCGGATTCGAAGGCCTTGACTGGATGGCTCAGTTCACGCTGAATAGCCGCCCCACCAGCATCCGCATCCGCGCTGACGAGAACAAGGACTATTACTGGATTCGGTTGCAGCAGAAGGACTGGAACGGGAACTGGGCCGAAGGCTTTAGCACCGTCGACGCCAGTTATGACCTCACTTCGGGTGTGATCTCGGCCACGGTCCAGGATGGCCGTGCCTTCCGCGATGGCAACCTGCCAGTGAATGTCTCGTTCGACTTGAGGGCAATGGGTCTTGATCCGCTCGCCACGTACACGGTCGAGGATTACAACCTGTCGATGGGTGATTTCCAGGTATACAGCGTGGCTCCAGTCGATGGCCTAGTCACGGTCTCGCTGCCCAGGGACCGCGTTAACAAAACAAATCGCCAGTTCCTGATCTACCCCTACCCCGCTCAACTACAGACGCTGACCTACCAGCAGGGCGCAAGTCCCAGCAGCGCCTACTCGGGAGGTATGGATACCTACCTATACCTCTATCAACCAGACTCGAACTTTGGCGGGCTGAGCCCATTCAAAGTGAACAACGGCGCTACTCTGGTGAGTCTGCTCAAGTTCGACCTCATCGATCTGCCCGCAGGCGCAGTCATCAAGGCAGCGCAGCTAGAGCTCTACCTCGCTTCTGGCCAGACCGCGCCGCTGGATGTTAGTTTGTATGCCCTGCGGCGGCACTGGCTCGCTTCCGAGGCCACCTGGAACAGGGCAACGCTGAGCGAACCCTGGTCGGTGCCCGGCGCCGCTGGTGAAGGCGCCGACTATGGACCAGAGCGCATCACCACTGGATCGGTTCAGTCCACAGGTGCCTATCTGTTCAACGTCCGTTCGCAGGTGCAGGCCTGGGCTTCCGGAGCTGCTGCCAACGAGGGCTTTGTGCTAAGCGGGCCACGCTTTGGCGGTAGCGGCAGTCTGCACTACAGCTTTGCGTCAGCGGAAACCGGCGACACGGCCCGCAGACCCAAGCTGAGCATCGTGTACGGGCTGGCCACGCCTACGCCGAGCGTGACCAGGACTGCTACTCCAACTTCTACGCCTACCCGGACGGCGACACCGACCCCCACGACGTCGGCAGTGCCTTCTGCCACCCCCACGATCACGGCAACGCCTCCGGCCTGCCGTCTGTTGGGCAGCGTTACGCTGCAGCGTCCCGGGCAGCCCGCGCCGCACGCGAGCTGGTCGGTCTTGCTGACGGTGACAGTCGGCGGACGACGCTACGTGGTGACGACGGATACGCAGGGCATGTTCGAGATCTCCGGACTGACCCCGGGAGTCTATGACATCCGGGTCAAGAACTCGCACACCCTGGCCAATCTGAAAACAGGCGTCACCCTGCTGCCGGGAGTGAACAACGTCGACCTGGGCACCTTGCGGGAGGGCGACTGCAATGACGACAACTGCGTCGCCATCACCGACTTTTCCATACTGGCCAATAGCTTTGCGCCGCTCTATGACCCCCGGGCCGATCTCAACGCGGACGGGCACGTGAGCATTCTCGACTTTTCGATGCTGCGTGAGAACTTTGGCCTCTGCGGTGATCTGCCGGTAACGGGACCCTGAGATGACTCTGAACGGGTGCAGTCAAGGATGAAGGTTACTCTGGTCTATCCCGACGTGGGGGGCGTGGAGCACTATGGTGCCCGCAAGTTCTACCACGGTCTGGGCTACCTGTCGAGCGTGCTCAAGAAGGCAGGGCACAGCACCTCGTTGTTGTACCTGCAGAGCGAGCCCTCGCGGGAGGAGCTGCTTCAGCAAGTGCGCGCGCGCGGTGCCGATATCGTGGCTTTCACCGCCACCACCCACCAGTTCCCTTACGTGGCGGACTGCGCCCAATGGATCAAGCAGGATCTGCCCACGGTCCACACGATTGTGGGCGGCACTCACGCCACGCTGGCGCCGGACGAGGTCTGTTCGACTCGGGGTATCGACGCGGTATGCGTGGGTGAGGGCGAGTACGCGCTCCTGGAATATGTGGATGCCGTGGAATCCGGGCGTGACCCAACCGGCATTCGCAACTTCTGGTTCCCCAACGCACAGTGCTCTGCGGACAGCACAGGATTGGTCCGCAATCCCCTGCGGCCTTTGATCGAGAACCTCGACGAGCTGCCGCACCCTGACCGCGACCTGTTCGACTATGAGCAGATCCTGGCCAGGAACGACGGCTGGGTCGACCTGATGGCCGGACGGGGATGCCCCTACGGCTGCTCCTACTGCTGCAATCCCGGCCTGAGGGAACGGCTCAAGGGTCTGGGCAAGTACGTGCGCTTTCGCAGCGTCGCCAATGTTCTGGACGAAGTCCGGCAGCTTGCTCGGCGGTACGCCGTCAAGACACTCAACTTTCAGGACGACGTCTTTACCCTCGACCGCGCGTGGACGATTGCCTTCTGTCAGGCCTACGCGGCCGAGTTCAAGTTCCCCTTCTGGATCAACACCCGCGTCGAGCGCATCGATGACGAGGAGATGGTCGTCGCGCTCGCTAGAGCCGGCTGCCGGGGGGTACGCATCGGAGTAGAGTCGGGCAACGAAGAGCTCCGCGCCAATATCCTGAAGAGGCGCATGTCGAACGACGAAATCCGCCGTGCATTTCGCCTGGCAGACAAGCATGGCCTGGATGTCTATACCTGCAACATGCTGGGCATTCCCGGCGAGACCGCGGCAATGATCGAGGAGACCATCGCCCTGAATCGTGAGCTCAAGCCGGCGGACCTCCAGTTCTCGGTCTTTTACCCTTACCCGATGACCGAGTTGCACGATGTGTGTGTCCGTGACCACCTCATCGCGGAGGGTCAGAACCTGTCCAGCTACTATGAAAGAAAGAGCATTCTGCGGCTGCCCACCCTCACCCAGCGAGAGCTCGAGCGGGAATACGACCGCTTTCAGGAGCTCAAGCTGGAATTGCGCATGAGGAGGGAAAACCCCGCTCGCTACCGCCTGTTCCTGGTACTGCGGTGGCTGCTTGGCGGTAATTCAGCCAGGGCTCGCTCGGTTCTGCGCAAGCTGGGTCAGTTGCGCCGCGCTCTGTTCCGCGCGCCCAACGAACAACGTACCGCCGTCGAACCACGCGCCGACCAGGTGAAGCCATGAACCTGACCCAGTTCTACGATGACTACTGGCGCCAGACCGACGACACTTTTGACCTCGAGCGCCTCGACCTGATCGCCAGGCGCATCCAGCAGGGCGAACGAGTCCTGGAAATCGATTGCGGCCCCGGTGTACTGGCCAGCCTCATGCGCGAACGCGGTGCGGATGTTTTGGCCACGGACCTTTCTCTCGTAGCGGTCGAACGGGCTCGCGCCAAGGGAATCACGGCGCAGCAGGTCGATCTGGATACCGAGCCCCTGCCTTATCCTAATGGCACTTTCGACACCGTGGTGTCGAACTCGATGATGGAGCACCGCTTCTTCCCCGAGCGGACGCTGGATGAGGCAGTGCGGGTTCTGCGCAGCGGGGGGCGGTTCATCGCCTGCCTGCCGAATATGGCGCACTGGATCTGCCGCTGGTGGCTGCTCACGGGCCGCTTTCCTTACGTGAAGAACTCGCCCACCGATCTGTTGCACCTGCGGTTCTTTACCGTGGCCGAGGCCCGAGCTTTGTGCCGCACCAGGGGCCTGCGCGTGATCGAGCTGGACGGCAGCGCCAGCCTCTGGGCGAAAGAGTTCTACCCGCCGCTCATACGTTCGCGACGGCTGCGACGCACCTATACCTGGCTCGCTCATCAGTGGCCTTCGCTTTTCGCCAGGGACTTTGTGATCGTTTGCCAGAAGCCGCTTTCATCCACGGCCAACACAGAGGAGAAGCAGGCGTGACGCTGCGCAAACGGGCTACGGCCGGGGTATTCTGGGTAGGCATATCAACGGCGGTCAACACGGTGTTCCGCATGCTGATCCGCTACGTGCTGGTCAGGATGCTGCTGCCGGCCGAGTTTGGCTTGGTGGCGATGGCTTCGATGGCCATCGATTTCTTGCAGATGTTCCGTGAACTCGGCTTTGCCTCCGCCCTGATCTACCGCAAAGGTGATGTGCGCAAGGCGGCAGACACCATGTTCATCTCGGTCATGGTCATTGCCGTGGTGTTGTTCGGCCTGGCCAATCTAACAGCGCCATTGGTGGCGGTGTTTTTCCGCGCACCAGAGTTGACCACCGTGCTACGCGTGCTGTCGCTGAACATCCTCATCTCCGCATTCGGGCAGGTGCAGTTCTCGCTGCTGGCCAAGGAGCTCGCCTTCCGCGCCAAGTTGCTGCCGGATCTGGTTCCGACAATTGTCTACGGCGTAACCGCCGTGGCTCTGGCACTGCTGCGTTTCGGCGTATGGAGTCTGGTCATCGCATCCCTGGTAGACGCCATCCTCACCTCGCTCCTGTCATGGATCGTAGTGCCGTGGTGGAAACCGCACCTGCGTTTTGACAAACAGGAAGCGAAAGAGCTCTTTGACTACGGTAAGCACATTATGGGCAGCAGCCTGTTGGTCTACGCCATCACCAACCTCGACAACTTTTTTGTCGGTCGTGTTCTGGGTGAAGAGGCACTCGGTCTGTACAAGGGCGCTTTCGACCAGGCCAATCTGCCCGCAACGCAGATCTCCAGAATCATCGGCCAGGTCCTCTTCCCGGCCTACTCCAAGCTGCAGGATGACCTGGAGGCGATGAAGCGTGCCTTCTTCCGAACCCTGCACTATGTCGCCCTTATCGTCACCCCGGTAACGTTTGGCATGATCGCCTTCGCCTCGCCTTTTGTCATCACCCTGTATGGCCTGAACTGGGCTCCGGCAGTCGTACCGCTGCAGATCCTCAGCGTCTATGGTCTGCTGCGCGCCCTGGCGGTGAACATGGGGAGCGTTTTCCGGGCCGGCGGAAAACCGCACTGGCTGACCTACATTGCCGTGTTCCGGCTGGCCTTGATGGGTATTTTCCTCTATCCGGCAACACGCTATTTCGGCCTGGTTGGCGTAAGCACCCTCTCGACCCTGATCTCGATCGGCGACTTTGCCATCTCGGCAGCACTGACCAACCAGGTGATTCACGGCCGGCTGGCCGACTATGCACATGCCTTGTGGGAGCCGCTGGTGTTTTCGGCAGTTGGCGCCCTGGCCGCCTGGTGGCTTTTCAGTCGCCTGGCTGGACCTCACGACTTTATCGCCCTGGTCATTGCCGCCACCGTGCTGGTCCTCGTCTACAGTACCCTCGCACTGGCTCTGGACTCTGAACTGCGCCGCCTGATTGCCGGCCTGCTCGTCGATGCGGACGAAATACGCCGGAGACTGAACGGGAGCAGTAGCTAGAATGAACGCGGCCGACGCGCCCACAACATTGGCCCAGGGCGAGCCTGTCAGCAGGGGCGGCTATGAGGTGGTGCAAGTGTCGCGCGTGCGGCTGAACCCCTATGTCCGGCTGCTGCAGGCTGCACTCATCGAAGCTAGCGTTGCCTGTTCCACCATCGAGCGCCTGACACCGCGCACGCTCCCGGAGCGAACAGGCCGAACTATGCTCCTGCACCTGCACTGGCTCGAGCTGCAGTACTCCGCACCCACCTGGGCACGCTCTCTGCGCCGACTGGTAGGACTCACGGTTGCACTAACTCAAGCGAGGCAGCGAGGCGCGAGGCTGGTCTATACCGTTCACAACCTGAACCCCCACGAGGAACAACACCGGGCTCTCTCGACCATTGCCAGCCGTATGGTGACAGGCCAGGCCGATGCCTTGCACGTTCACGACGAGACGGCAGCGGCGAAGGTAGCACAACTGACTGGCAGCAACGCCAGGATCCACGTCATACCGCACGGCAGCTACATTGGTGCCTATCCCAACTTGTGCACGAGCGACGAGGCGCGCTCGCGGCTGAACCTGCCACCCGACGCCTACGTTTTCCTGTACCTGGGCCAGATACGCTCCTATAAGGGTATTGAGGATCTGATCACGGCGTTCCACAGCCTCCCGGCGGGCAATCAGGCACTGCTGCTGGCCGGCAACGTACACGACGCCGATTACGGTCGGCAAGTGGCCGCCGCGGTGTCCGGGTCGGACAGGATTCGCACGCACCTGGGCTATGTCGACGATGCGGACGTGCAATACTACCTGAACGCCAGTGACATCTGTGTGCTGCCCTACCGGGATGTGACCACATCCGGGGCAGCCATTCTCGCTTTCTCTTTTGGCCGGCCCATTATTGCTCCTGCCATCGGGACATTCCTTGAATTGGCCCGGGGCGGCCGCGGGATCACCTACGACCCCTCAACAGCCGACGGTCTGAAATGCGCACTGGCTGGCGCACAGTCGGGCCAAATGCCTGTTTCCGGCGAGCAGGCCCTGCACTGGGCGGAGGACCATCGCTGGAGTCATCTGGTGCCGAGTTTTGTCCGCATGTACCAGTCTGCACTGGGACAGGGACGGGAAGCATGATCGAAGGTCACGACATCCTGTGCTTCGCCCCAGGACCATGGGATGATATCTGGCGCAACCGCCACCAGCTTATGAGCCGGCTGGCGCGGGCTAACCAGGTGCTGTACGTCGAACCCTGGCCAGAGCTGCGCCCGACGCTGCGCCGCCTGCGTCACGGCCAAGTGGGGCTTGGCGACCTGAAGCCGCCTCGCCTGCGACGAATCAGCGCTGGGCTCTCAGTGTTCAGACCGGCCACCTGGGCGCCCCGTGCGACCCGTGTGCCGGTGCGAGCCGTGACCGATGCCGTCTTTATGGCCTCGCTGCGCCGAGCCATCCATGCACTTGATCTCCAGAGGCCCATTCTGTGGCTCTTTCTCCCGGAGATGGACATTTTCGTCGGCCGTTTTGGCGAAAAGCTGGTTATCTACCACATTGTGGACGAGTACTCCGGGTACACTGGCATCAGCGCCGGCTGGCGGCCAACGCTGCAACGGGCAGAAGAGCGCCTGGCGAGCCGGGCGGACCTGGTTGTGGTGACGTCCCCGGAACTCCTGCAACGCAAGAAGGGTCTGAACCCCAACACTGTGTTGGTCCCCAATGCGGTCGATTACGAGGCTTTTGCCGGCGCGTGTGGCTCGGGGCAACCTGCTCCGAGAGAACTGGCGGACTGTCCGCGGCCCGTCGCCGGCTACGTTGGTGCCATCAACGACAAGCTGGACCTGCCCCTGCTGGCACGTACCGCCGCAGAGGCCAGTCGCTGGACTCTGGTGCTGGTCGGTCCGGTCATCGTTGAGAGCCCGGATGGCCAGCAGGCGCTTGACCAGCTGCGCTCCTTGCCCAACGTCAAGTTCGTAGATGCCCGGCCGGTCGAGGACGTGCCACGGTACGTCGCCGCGTGCGATGTGTGCCTTCTGCCATACCGCATCATCGAGTGGACGAAGCACATCGACTCGCTCAAACTGTACGAATATCTGGCCTGTGCTAAACCGGTAGTGGCGACGGACGTGCCGGCGGCGCGGCGCGCCGGCGATGTCGTGGAGATAGCGCCGCCAGCGGAGACTCTCACCGCGACAATGGAGCACGCACTGAGCAGCGACAACCCGGACGTGCGGGCGAGGCGGCGCATCATCGCCAGTCAGAACACGTGGGGTATTCGGGTGGAGCAACTGTCCGCGGCAATCGAGAGCACGTTGAGAACCAGGTTGGAGCCGGCCCGAGAGCACTCGCCTGGTGCGGCGAATCCGGCGGCGGTGAAGTAGGAAGGAGAGACACAATGGCTGCAGAAGTACTAACCTACCTGAGGATAATCAAAAAGCGTTGGTGGTTGATCGTGCTGCTGTTCGTTGTCACCACGGCGGTGATCCTGCTGAGTTCGCTCCGTGAGAAGCCGGTCTACCAGGCCTACGTTCGGCTCCAGGTGATCGCCCCAGAATCACAGGAGGTGTCGCTGTTCAGTACAGCCAAAGCCTCCAGCATCGCCGAAGAGATCGTCGCGGTCCAGGTTCAGTTCGACGCCGCGCTGCACAGCTACTATGTCGCCTGGCAGACCATCAACGACCTGAACCTTGGTGTTTCTGCGGCCAAGCTGCTCGAGGGGCTGTCGGTCAGCGCCGAGGAAGAGTTCCTGCACGTGACCTTCACGGCGGACAACCCCCTCGACGTTGAGGCTATCGCCACCAGGCACGTTGAGAACGCCTTCAAATACTATGCCCAGATTCGCGCCAAGTCGGCCAGTGTGGCCCTCTCGTTCATTCAGCAGCAGCTCAGCGACGAAGAGAAGACACTTGCTTCAGCCCAGAGCGAGCTCCTCACTTTCAAGATCAATCACAACCTGGACTCGCTCTCCCGCGAGATCCTGGCGCTCCAGGATCAGTTGCGCGACCTGCGCCTGGTGAGAGCACGCCTTACCGCCGACCGCGAGCGGGAGCAGGCCATTGCCAGCAAGTACCGCGAGCAGGCAGCCAAGGCCGACCCCAAGAAGCCAACGCTTGACTATGAGACCCTGGCTCTGGAGAAAGATGCAGTGGTCGCCGGCATCCTCGCCCAGGAGGCCCAGTATGACCACATGATCGACGAACAGAGAGCGCGCCTGGAGGAGCTGCTCAAGCTGTCCACCGAGTACGATACACTCGTACGGAACGTGACCCGCTCGCAATCGAACTATGGCTTTCTGGCGGACAAAGAGAACGAGGCCCGCCTGAAGGAAAAGCAGGCCACCAACGTGAGCTTTATTCAGATTGTCGAGCCAGCGCGCATGCCAGACCGACCAGCCGCCTCACGCACTCCCAAGATGCTCGCCATTGGAGTGGTGCTGAGCCTGATCGCTGGCGTGATCCTTACCTTTGTGTTCGAGTTCGTGTCACTGCTGTTTGTTTCAGCGCGGTCGGCATCCTCAAGCCTGCCAGGCAAGGAAGGGCATGCCTGATACGGACAAGACCACGATTCTGTACCTGGATACCGCCCCGGCTGTTGGCGGCTCGGTCATCAGCCTGCTGGAGCTGTTGAAGGGTCTGGACAAAGAGAGATACCAGCCACTCGTAGTATGCTTTGCCGAGCACCCCTATGTGCAGCGCTACGAACAGGCTGGTGCCCACGTCGTGGCCTGGAACGAATACGGGAGCCCGGATTACAGGCCATCCTGGGCCGGAGCGGTGCGCCAGACTGCGCCTGTGCAGCGATGGAAGGAAGGCCAGATCGGAGGAAGGCTGTATCACAGCCTCGGCTTTGGACTATGGCTGGCCCGGCGGGGTCTGCCCAGGGCGACCCGGTTGCTGAGCATCGCCAGAAAGAACAGGGCGGCTCTGGTCCACACGAACATCCGCGTCGGCCACGACCGGGAAGGGATCATCGCCGCCCGGCTGGGCCGGCTGCCCTGCGTGTGTCACGTACGCCATCAGGAAACGCTGGGCTGGTTCGACCGTCGGGTGGCCGACACGGTGGAC
Organism: Chloroflexi bacterium ADurb.Bin180; assembly: GCA_002070215.1. NCBI lineage: Bacteria > Bacillati > Chloroflexota > Chloroflexi bacterium ADurb.Bin180. The sequence continues at coordinate 124,938 of MWCV01000003.1, forward strand.
CAGTTCATCTACATCTCGCAAGCGGTGCGGGAAAGCCATCTATCCTCTGGCATCGGACAGGATAGAGGAAGGGTCGTGTACAACGGGCTGAACATCGCTGACTGGAACCGGGAGCTGAATCCAGCTCGAGGGCGAGAGCTGCTTGGCGTGGATCCCCGGGTTCCACTGGTGGGGATCGTGGGCCGCCTGGACTCGTGGAAAGGCCAACCCGTCTTTCTGCGTGCGATGGCCAGGCTGGGGGCCACGATGCCAGAAGTGCGCGGCGTTGTGGTAGGGGACGCGCCGCCTGAGCTGCCCGCCTATCGGCAGGAGCTTGAGCAACTGGCAGAACAGCTCGGCCTGGCCAGGACCGTCTCGTTTGTGCCTTTCCAGACCGAGCTGGCAGCCGTCATGTCCGCTCTGGATGTGGCTGTGCTGGCATCGACGTCGCCAGAGCCTTTCGGTCGGGTATTGATCGAAGCAATGGCGGCTGGAAAACCAGTGGTTGCCAGCGACTCGGGAGCCTCGCGCGAAATCGTCGACGATGGTCAGCAGGGAATCCTGTTCCCTCCTGGTGACGACTTGGCGCTGGCCAACGCGCTCAACCGGCTCCTCAGCGACCGCAGTCTGGCCGCGGAGATGGGGGGCAGAGGCCAGAGGCGGGCCGCCGAACGCTTTGACTCTGCTCAGTATGTAGCGGGGGTAGAGGCGGTGTACCGTGATGTGCTCGCGAAGCACCAGCCGTGACAAGTTCAAGGGGTAGTGGTGGCTGACACACAGGTTGCAAACCGCAAAACAGACTCACGGTTGTTGTGGCTCGGCGTCGTACTGACCGTAGCGGTTGGTGTAGTGATCGCAGCGGGGCTCGGCTCGGCGCTGATGTCCTCATCCTGGCAGTCGGCGATAAGAGTTGTCGGCCTGGGGGCCGTGGTGGTGGTCATCTTGCTCAAACCCATCTACGGTCTGCTATTGTGGCTGATACTGGAACCCTTTACCAGGTTCTGGTACCTCAGCATCCACGTACCGGCCGGCGTCCCCGACCTGAGCCTGAGCCGGCTCTCTGTGGCGATTCTGGCTGTAGTGTGGCTGGCGCAGTTGGCCACGCGCAAGAAGCACCTGCGTCGCTTCGGCCTGACCGAAGTCTGCATGTTGTTGATGCTATTGTTCATGATCCCGTCCATTCTCTCTTCGCTGAAGGGAGTCAATTCGGCATTGCAGGTGGTGGTCGACAAGTTCGTGTCGCCTTTCGCGTTCTTTCTCCTGGCCAAGAACCTGTATGAGGCCAGAGAGGGTATCGACCGGTTGACCGCTGCCCTGGTGATTATCGAGTCTTATCTTTGCTTTGTGCTGTTCTACGAGCACCTCACCGGCCAACCGCTTTTCTACGTTCCCGGGCGCACGATGGTCTACACGGCTCATCTGCGCAAGATCGTCGGCCTGCTGCAGAACGCGGCCTTTCTGGCCACGATTCTGGCCATGATTGCCCCCGTCGCCCTGTACCGCTTCAAGCGGGCCAAGACCCCTCTTTCCCGATTCTTCTTCGGGGCCGTGTTCGCTCTGGCCGTGATTGGCAATTTCCTCTGCTACAACCGCGGCGCCTGGCTGGCCATGGCCGCCGCCCTTCTGGTGCTGCTCCTGTTGGAACGAGAGTATCGCCGGGTGCTGCTGCCGGTGCTGCTCGTTGGCGCCCTGCTATTGGTAGTGTACTGGCAGGACGTGAGCCAGAGCACGGTAATCACCGAACGACTCTCCAATGTCAACTCGATACGATTCCGCATCAACATGCTGCAAGTCAGCCAGCGCATCGTGCGTGAGAACTTGTTCTTTGGTGTGGGTGTGAGCAGCTTTGCCAGCTACTACATACAGTACGGAGGGCACTGGGAGTTGATGGCCTGGGACGAGCCAACGCCACACAACACGTATGTATTGGTGCTGACGACGATGGGGTTGGTCTGCCTGATTCCCTACGTACTCTTGTTTGCCTCCATGATTCTGGAGATGATGGTAATGATGAACCGTCGCTGGGTACGGCTGGGCGCAGACCGGGCCCTCCTTGCCTCTGGCTGCGCCTCCGTTGCGGCCTATGCGGTATCCGCTGCTGCGCTGGACATCTATGTCAACGCCTTTACGACGCTGGTCCTCTTTGCCATCAGCGGCACCATCATTGGCTACGTGAGTCAACTCCGCTCCGAGCACAAGCGCCAGTCTCGCTCGCTGCTGCCACCTTCGCTGCGCACGCCGCGGGTCACCGAGGGCTGACGAATGCGCATCGCCATGCTGGGGCAGTATCCCCTGGATGAGGGGCGGATCGTTGGCGGCATCGAAGCAGTCATGGTGCCTTTGTTGCGCGCCCTGCAACTTTTCTCCGACCTCGAGTTCCATGTTGTCACCTGCCAGCCAGACATCACGCCCCAGCTTAGCAAGACCGGCTCTGGCCTACCCCTGCACGTGCTCGAACGCCACCGGTTCGGCCGGCTGACCTTCCACCGCCGCGACGTCGCTAACCTGCTGGCTGCGCTTGACCGCATCGGACCGGGCCTGGTACACGCGCAGGGCATTGGTCTCTATGCTCTGGCTGCCCTTGCAGCACCCTGCCCGCACCTCGTGACTGCCCATGGACTCGTGTCCCGCGAAACTGCCGCGCTGTCACGAACCAGGGTGGACAGGCCTGGAGCGCTGCGGCGGCTGACTGGTGACTGGCGCGGCAAGGTCGACAGCTATTATGAGCACCATATTCTGGCCAAAGTGCGCAACCTGGTGTCGATCAGCCCCTACGTCGATCAGACCATCGAGGCAATGGGCGAGCGATTCCCGGCGCAGGCTTTCCGCGGCCGCCTGTTCCACATTGAGAATCCAGTAGACGACCGTTTTTTCGCCATCGGCGAACCGCAAGACCAGCCGACCGTCCTGTACGTGGGTCGGGTGATACCGCGCAAGGGCTTGCTCGAGCTGCTCAAGTCGTTCGCGTTGGTCACGAACGAGTTCCCAGAGTTCCAACTGCGCATCGCCGGCGAGACCGATGCCGCGCCCGAGTACGTGGATGCCTGCCGCCGGTTTGTGGGAGAGCACCACCTGGAGACAGCGGTGGTCTTCCTCGGTTCGCTGACTATGGAGCAGGTTATCGCCGAGTACCGGAACTGCGGGCTAGTCGCCCTGCCCTCGCTGCAGGAGACCAGCCCCGTGGCCGTCGCTGAGGCGATGGCTGCTGGAAGAGCGGTGGTAACGAACCGCACCTGTGGCATGCCCTACCTGGTTGAGCACGAACAGAGCGGCCTCTTGCTCGACTATGGCGACACCCGGGCGTGGGCAGCCGCCCTGCGGCGGC